>NZ_JACJKU010000003.1 GCF_016901675.1 Limosilactobacillus coleohominis | reverse complement strand
GATCCTGACGTGTAGTGGAGGAAGACGATGATTGATCATTATCACGATCACTATTGTCATTACGACTACTACTATTACTATTTTGCTGGTCATCTGAATTTTGGCGCACTGTCCTTGTGTTCGTGACCTTTGCCCCTTCATTAGTATGGGTGGTTTTATTAACTACCACGTTCGTTGCACCTAATGCTAACACTAATGACACTAGCGCAAAGGGGGTAACAAATGGTGGTGTTTTTAACATTTTTACAGCTCCTTTAGTACCCAATTATAATCAACTTTCTCCTCAATAAAGTTTAAAGATCTCCTAAGATTTTTTAGCCATCTCTCGTTGGCAATCTGCACAGTAACCATATAATTCAAAACTGTGTCCTGTAATTTTGGCTCCTGGTAGCTGCTGTTGATATTGCTGGTAGTTAAAGTTTGGCATCGTAATTTCTTGAACTTTCCCACAGCGCTGGCAAATAAAATGATGGTGGTGGTGAACATCGCATTCTAGTTTAACCATTAGTCCTGCAGTTCCACTATTAAATTCCACGAGTCGCAGCTTTTTAAATTCCTGCAGGTTACGGTAAATTGTATTATGGCTAATTCCTGGATATTCCTGACGCATTTGCCGATCCACTTCTGTAATGTCGACATAGTGATCCATAGCATTACTCAAAATCTGAATTAAAGATCGACGTTGTTTTGTCCACCGCAACCCATTGGATTGTAATATTGATTTAGTACGTCCCGTAATCTCCGTCATATTTAACCTCTTATTTCTGACGCATAATTCGATCCAATGCTTTTGTTGTTCGTTTCCAATTGTCGTTAACAATGACATGAGCCCGTCCCTTTAATTGACGAGGTAGTGTTAAATCACGCCTATACTCATTACTATTCAGGCGTGATGAAATAGCAGCTTTCAAATCACCACGGGCCTTTAGGCGTTCTGCTAACTTATTTAATCGGGAAACCGTTAAGAAAATAATCACAGCTTGATCGCCTAATTTTTCTTTATACGTGATGGCTCCCTTAGTGTCTAGCACAATAACATCATAATCATGGTTTTGCCACCCCTTTTGCAGGCCTTCCAGTGATGAACCATACCAATGATGGTCATATTCAACTTTTTCCAACAAATGGAGTTTCTCCATTGATTGTTGATCTTCAAAATAGTAGTCGATACCGTTTCTTTCATTACTTCGTGGCGTTCGGGTAGTATGGGTTATTACCTTAAACATATCATAATGTTTTTTCAGATAACGAGCGACCGTTGTTTTCCCAGATCCCGTGGCGCCAGTAATCACAAATACTTTTTTCTTATCCATTAGTCTGCTCGGTGTACCAAGTGTGCATGGGCCTGATCTAACAATTCTTTCGGTTATTGTAGGTTAGCCGTTGGCGAGCTTCATCATAGTTAAACCATCCGGCATTCTCAATTTCTTCGGCTTGAAGATGAAGGGCTTCTGGCTCAGGTACCTCAGCGGTATATAGTGTCATTTGCTTATGGTTACCGTTTGGTAAATCATATTCTGTATAAACATTAAAACTAGTATCAATGGGAAGATCTAAAGACGTTTCTTCTTTAATTTCACGATGTGCCGTTTCTTCCAGGGTTTCATTTCCTTCAACGTGTCCCTTAGGGAACCCCCAAAAATTACCTTTATTAGTGCTTTCAAGTAAAAGATACTGAATTTCACCATTTTGTTGTCGATAAACTACCGCACCAGCAGTGACTTCAATCGCCATTATAAACACTCCTTAATGATATTTTAATTGACTTTTAATATTAACTCAACTTATTATAGTCCTAATATGGAAACTATATTATAGAACATTATAGCAAAGGTGGTTAGTGATTATGCATTTAAAGATTTTCAGAAAGGAAAGTCTTTCAAACTACTTAGGAGCCGACCAGTACTTCGTTAAATCGCTCTCCGCTTTCGATTTAATGACTTTAGGTATTGGGGCCGTAATTGGAACAGGGATTTTTATTCTTCCCGGGACTGTAGCCGCAAACGCTGCTGGTCCAGGAGTGATTTTGTCATTCTTGTTTGCAGCAATTGTTTGTGCACTTGCTGCAATGTGTTACGCTGAATTTTCATCTGCACTTCCAGTTGCCGGGAGTGCTTACTCATATGGAAACATTATTTTTGGTGAGTTCATCGGCTGGATCCTCGGTTGGGCACTAGTTTTGGAATACATGTTAGCCGTGGCAACTGTTTCTACTGGATGGTCCGCCTACTTTAACGCGTTAATTGCTAGTTTTGGAATTCACTTGCCAAAAGCAATTTCTGGCCCGTTTGATCCTGCTCACGGAACTTACTTTAACCTAGTCGCTGTTTTAATAGTTATTATTGTTAGTTTAATTCTCTCGCGCGGGATGCAATCTTCCAAGCGGGTTAACAACGCAATGGTTATTCTTAAAATTCTGATTATTCTGATGTTCATTGGAGTTGGTTTCTTCTTTATCAAACCTTCTAACTATCATCCATTTATGCCATACAAATTGAGTGGGGTTTTAAAGGGAGCAACTACCGTTTTCTTTGCCTTCCTAGGTTTTGATGCTGTTTCTAGTTCTGCTGCGGAAGTTAAGAACCCCAAGAAGAATATGCCAATCGGGATTCTAGGAACCCTTCTGGTAGCAGCAGTTTTATACATGGGTGTTTCAGCGGTGCTAGTTGGAATGGTTAAGTACACTAAATTAGACGTAGCCAACCCCGTTTCTTATGCCTTAAACCTTGTCCACCAAGGCTGGTTAGCTGACACATTGGCAATTGGTGCCTTAATTGGAATGTTTACTATGATGATTACAACTGTCTTTGCTAGTTCTCGATTAGTATATTCCATTGGTCGTGACGGTTTATTGCCAAAGGCCTTGAGTAAATTAAATAAGGATAAAGGTGAAACTCCAGAAAATGCCTTAGTCTTTGTTACCATTATTATTGTAATTATGGGTGGGTTTGTTTCGTTAGATGAATTAACTAACCTGGTTAACATCGGAACTTTACTAGCATTTACTTTCGTTTCATTTGGAATTATTCCATTACGGAAACGCAAAGATATCGAAAATCGGGGTGGCTTCCAGGTTCCTCTTTACCCAGTTCTACCAATTGTATCTGGTTTAGCTTGTCTCTGGATGATTTCCCAATTATCAATGACCACTTTTATTGGTGCCGGAATCTGGTTCGTAATCGGAATTATCATCTACTTCAGTTACGGCTATCACCACAGTACGATTGCATCAGACAAATAATTGATCGATGCCACAATTAATTTAACAATTTAAATCACACTAACTGTTAATAGGGAGTATGGTAAAAGTCTTTATCGGCTGCTACCACGCTCCCTTTATTTATTCAGTGAAGAATTACTACTTTTCTAGTATCTGACGTGTCATAATAATGATAATTAAGTTATGAAAGGTGTCGATCTTATGAAAAACAATCAATTTGCCATTGCACCAACTGACCATGAAACACGGGTAGCTGAATTACAACGGATTCGCTTATTACAACCAGATGAATTAACTACATTAACCCCTAACGAATTATGGACAAAATTATTATTACGGATTCATATTGCTGACCATAGTCAAGCATTAGATCACGAGTGGTTAAACAGTCTACTAGCTACTCCTGACCTTTCAATTACTGACTGGTTATCCCAATCACAACCAATGACCAACGAAGTATTCTATTTGGTTGCTCTGCAAATTTTGCAGTTTGAACCTGCTATCGATTTTTCTATTCATGCCCCAATAGATGGTATGAACAAAATCCAATTGCCAATGGAACAGCATGAGCAATGGACAAACAATGACATTATTGATGCCTTCTACCTGCTTTTAAATACTCGTACAAAACTAGGGCAAAATCTCTTAGACCGCTTGACTAGTCAAGGAATGTTCACCTGGACTTACTCATTACCAGCGAGCGAAAAACCACTGTATTTTAACGGCAAACCAATCGCTAGTTTTGATCCAGACCGCTTTATTCGTGAAGTAGTTTATGTTGAAACCGATATGGATACTGATTATGATGGCATGGCCGACCTAGTAAAAGTCGAAATTATGCGGCCAGCTGACACCAATAACGGTTTAAAAGTCCCAGCGGTGTTCACCGCCAGTCCCTATAATCAAGGAACTAATGACAAGTGGGGAGAGGAAATCACCCATAACGTTAACGTTCCATTAACACATAAAGATCCTCATTATCAATCTCCTAATGAACCTGACTTTCCAATGTCTTATCAAAAACACCAGGTTAACGGTGAAAGTCAAACGGCTAGTGAGTCTTTTAGTTCCACTCCTGCATACACCTTAAATACTTACTTAAGTGTGCGCGGTTACGCCATCGTCTATGCCTCAGGAATTGGTACTAAAAACTCCGATGGACTGCAAACCTGTGGTTCCCCAGAACAAACTGATTCTATGAAGGCCGTCGTTGAATGGTTGCATGGAGATCGGCGTGCGTTTACTGATCGGACTAGTGGGATCGAAATCCACGCTACCTGGTGCAATGGCAACGTCGGAATGACTGGACGTTCTTACTTAGGAACTCTTGCTACAGCCGTCGCCACAACTGGTGTTCCCGGATTAAAAGCAATTGTTAGTGAAGCCGCCATTTCTAATTGGTATGACTACTACCGAGAAAATGGCCTAGTCATGGCACCGGGTGGTTTTCAAGGTGAAGATGCTGACGTATTAGCTGCAGAAACCTTTAGTCGAACTAAGTCACCTGCCGATTACCGACGCATTGAAAAGACCAATAATAAGTACATGAAGGGCATTGAAGCCGCCGAAGATCGGCTTACTGGTAACTATAACGGATTCTGGTCACACCGTAACTACATTCCAAACGTCGATAATATTAAATGTGACGTAATGATGGTCCACGGACTAAATGATTGGAATGTAAAGCCGGTTAACGTTAAAAATCTTTATGATTCATTGCAAGAAATGCCTAACACAAGTAAGTTAATCTTACATCAGGGTCAGCATATTTATATCAATGCCTTCCGTTCACTTGATTTTTCAGAAATGATCAACTTATGGTTTGCCAATAAGTTATGGGACCTAGATAACAATGCGGACGAAATCTTGCCAGATGTGCTAGTTCAAGATAACGTCCAACCAGAAACTTGGCGAACCTATACTAATTGGTCAGGCAACCACTCTACTACCCTCTTCCTAACTGATAATGCTTTGACACCAACTGAGCCTAATTCAGTATCAGCAGTTGAATTCGACGACCATCAAGATGACAAAACATACCATGCATGGTGTGACCAACAATCTGAATGGGCTAAAGCATTATTGAACGATATGGATGGCAAATTCAGTGCCCACTTTGTTGGGACTCCATTAGATCAGGATTGGGTACTCCGTGGTACTCCAACCTTGAAAGTGCGAGTAGCTTCTTCAGCAGATCATGGACTCATCAGTGCACGATTAGTGGACCGCGGTCGAGCAAAACGACTTACTATTTCTCCAGTTATTTTGGCTAAGGACGGCTTAGAATTAGCTTATCACTTTGGAAAAGATGATCTCCGCGAATTTGAATTACAAAAGCAATTCACTGATGCCAAGGTAATTTCTTATGGTCATATTAATCTGCAGAATCGTCACGATGCATCTACTGTAGATGACCTTAAAGCTAACCAATTTGTGGATGTCGAGTTACCACTACAGCCAGTATTCCATACCTTGAAAGCCGGACACCAATTAGAATTAATCATTTATGCTACTGATTATGAAATGACTTTACGAGGTAATGAAGCAATTAGTTACCAAATTGCTCCGGAACACTGTCAATTAATTATCCCTAATAACTAACCATCCGCTAATCTGTAAAATCCTTTAATCAATCTCTAGTTTGAACAGTTGAGTGTGACAATTTCGTCATTGATGACAATTGCCACACTCTTTTTGATACACGGTTTGTTTTTTAAAGAAGAATGAGTTAACATTTATCATATTCTAATAATTAAGTGAGAGGAAAATTGATATGAAACAAGGAACCAAAATATTAACCTTAGATAATGGCTATCATCTGTGGACCAATACCCAAGGTGAAGGTGATATTCATTTACTAGCACTTCATGGTGGACCTGGTGGCAATCATGAATACTGGGAAGATACTGCAGCTCAATTAAAAAAGCAGGGATTAAATGTCCAAGTTCACATGTACGATCAGCTAGGCTCACTATATTCTGACCAGCCTGATTACAGTGATCCTGAAGTAGCTAAAAAATATTTAACGTACGAATACTTCTTAGACGAAGTTGAAGAAGTTCGCCAAAAGTTAGGCTTAGATAATTTCTACCTGATTGGGCAAAGCTGGGGTGGCCTACTAGTTCAAGAATATGCTGTTAAATATGGACAACACCTTAAAGGGGCTATTATTTCTTCCATGGTGGACGATGTCGATGATTATGTTGAGCACGTTAATAAGATTCGTGAAGATGTTTTGCCAGCTGAAGAAGTAGCTTTCATGAAAGAATGCGAAAACAACGGTAATTGGGATAATCAACGTTACCAAGATGATGTGCAGGTATTAAATAAAAACTTCGTTGACCGCAAACAGCCTTCTAAACTGGACCACGTTAAAAGCCTGGATGGTGATGCCGTTTACCATGCTTTCCAAGGTGATAATGAATTCGTAATTACCGGAAAACTGGCTGACTGGCACTTTACTGACCAATTGCACAATATCAAAGTACCAACTCTCTTAACATTTGGTGAACACGAAACAATGCCACTTAGTGCTGCTCGACGGATGGAAAAACTGATTCCAAATTCCAAATTAGTAACCACCCCTAATGGCGGTCACCACCACATGTTAGATAATCCTGATGTTTACTATAAGCATCTTGCTGACTTTATTCGTCAAGTTGAAAATAACACTTTCAACCAATAAAGATCACATTATTGGTTAATGGGCCCAAGTGTTCGGGATTTCCGAGTGCTTGGGCCCATTTCTGTACCGTGCTATTAACTTTTAGCCTGTATAAGGGGCCTTTATTGTTGTTAATATGTTGAGTAGCAATAATTGCTGCTTTCATCCTTTTGGTTTCTACTGAGATAGCGTAAAATATTATTTAGTAATTCAAGTGGGAGGAATTATTGTATGCCACAAATTCATAATTTTATTTTTGATATTGATGGAACATTAATCAATACTATCGATATGTATATGCCTGCGATGTTTGAAATTTTGGCAAAGCATGGTTATACATATACACCTGAGCAACACGACAAAATTTTTAAAGAGGGTTTTGGAATCACTGGTGATGATGCATTGCGAATGGGTAATGTCAGTGAAAACGACATCCGCCCTATTCAAGAAGAATGGTTTAAGCTAGCTTATACTCGTCAAAACCGTGTCTCTGTTTTTCCAGGCATTAAGGAAATGTTGGATGACCTTTCTAAACGAGCCGATGCGCACCTCGCAATCGCTACTTCAAAGTTAGCGTATGAATATGCCAACTTTAAACACCGTTACTTCTTTGCAGACCTTTTTAAGACTGTCATTACTTCAGAAGATACTGATAAGCACAAGCCAAATCCAGACCCGATCCTTGCCGCTGTTGACAAAATGGGAGCAGACAAACCTACTACTGTTTATATTGGTGACACGATTAATGATCTGAAAGCAGCCCATGCAGCAGGTGTTAAATTTGCTGCTGCAGTATATGGATCTGCTAACCCAACTGCCATCCAAGATGGAGCAGATTTCATTCTGAAAACACCAACAGACTTAGAAAAGTATTAATTGAACTAAAAAAGCCTTCCTAGCCGGTCCTCGGTTTGGAAGGTTTCTTTTACTGCCAAATTATTCTGCATTAACTAACTTATACTCGTTATCAGTAGAGTCAAAATCAAACTCGTACCGTTGTTGGTTAGTTTCTACATAGATCTTATCATAAGTTGGTTTAAAGCCATGCTTTGTTAATTTAACGGTAACTTTCCCGTCTTCTGCCACTTCAATGTAGTAGTCATTGTATTCACCTTGTTGATACTTAAAGTCTTGACCATTGTCTTGATAGTGCAGGTATGAACCACATTCACCATATAGTTTGAATGTCATTAACTTTTCTTGTTCATCACTGACATGCATTACTTTATTCCCCCATGGGAGAATCGTATTCTTTTTAATGAACAATGGTAACTTTTCAATTGGTGCATCTGCCATAATATATTGCCGACCAGCGTATTCTGCATGATTCCAAAAGTCAACCCACTCACCTGCTGGTAAGTAGACTAACCGCTTGGTAGAACCTTGATCAACAATTGGTGCAACCAAGATATTGGTGCCAATCATATACTCATCATTCAAATTACGGGTTTCATGATCATCAGGATAGTTTAATACTAGTGGGCGCATTACTGGTAATCCTGACTCAGTTTCGTGGCGGAATTGATCATAGAGATACGGAATAAAACGATAACGAAGGTTAAGGTATTTCCGGTAAATATCTAGCGTTTGTTTATCAAATGCCCACGGTTCCTGATACCGCGATCCTAAAATGGAATGATTCCGGAACAATGGTACTAATAGTGAGGCCTCAATCCACCGGGTCAGCAACTCTGGCGTAGTATCTTCTTGGAATCCCCCAATGTCCGTTCCAGCAAAGGCAAATCCACTTAAGCCTAACCCATTTAACTGTGGAATTGCTAGTTGTAGGTGAGACCAAACAGCTGTATTATCACCAGTCCATACTGTGGAGTACTTTTGAGTACCTGAATAAGCAGCCCGGGTAATGATGTATGGACGTTTGCCTGTGGCCCGTTTCATTCCTTCGTATGTTGCTTGCGCCTGCAAATGACCAAAGACGTTATGCATTTTGGCATGGGTACTAATATTCACACCGTCGTGAAATACCAAGTCATCAGGTAATTGACCCTTAGCACGGAAGTTTGCCGGTTCATCCATGTCATTCCAGACACCACATGCTCCCATATCAGCAAAAAATTTCACATGCTTAGCCCACCATTTTCTAACATCGGGGTTACCGAAATCTGGGAAGACAGAGTCACCAGGCCAGACTGAACCAATATAAACCGTTCCATCAGGATTAGTTACAAAATACCCTTTTTCAATTCCTTCTTTGTAGATGTCATACTGATCATCCACTTTGACACCGGCATCCAAAATTGGCATTAAACGAATTCCCCGTTTACGCATCTTACTTACGAATGCCTTGGGGTTATTGTATTTAGTAGTGTCCCATGTAAAGTCACGGTATCCGTACATGTAATCAATATCCAGGTGAATGACATCAATTGGTAAATCATGTTCAGCAAAACCATCGGCAATACTTTCAACTCGCTGATCACTGGTGCTGTATCCCCATCGTGATTGTTGATAACCCAACATCCATTTTTGTGGTAATGGAACTACTCCAGTTAAGTAGGTGTAGTTTGAAACAACATCCTTTAGAGTATGACCACCCAAGATGTAGTAATCAACATTACCACCCACTGCTGAGTAATAGTAGTAATTTTCACTTTCTTTACCTAGGTCAAAATGACTTTTATAGGTGTCATCAAAGAATAAACCGTATGGATGACCATTTTTTAATCCGTACATAACTGGAATGGATTTGTATAAGTGCGTTTCAGATTCATTGTGCAAAACAGGAACGTCACTGTTCCAATTATCATATTCATAACCACGTTTGTTGAGAAATCCTGTTTTCCCACCTAGACCATAAAAGACTTCATCCTTAGCTAAGGATTTAATTATTTCAAAGTTCACATTGTCCGGATTCTCTTTAGCATGAACCGCATGTCCTTCTGACATCACAGTTTTCCGGTGTTCATCATCCATATCTGTTGGCAATGGTTTGCGTTGGCCTCGATAATCGAGAACGAGTGGATGATTTTCAGCATCATAGACATCAATTTTAGCGTCATCAAACGCTTTGATAATTAAATCACTAGTCCGAATTTCAACATGATCCCCCTGATTTTCAACTGTGTAGTTAGTTTGACGCTGCTTATCCCCCTCAATGGCATAGGAGTTAGTTGGACAACCATGATCTTGAAAAACTTGAACAATTTCACTAGTTAAGATCTTAAGAATAATGCTTTTGCTGTTTTCATAATTTAGTGTAATAGTTTGATCTTCGTCTTGATATCCTGTTAATTGATTACTCATCATAATGAATCTCCCTTTCAGTGAACCTGAAGTTGAATGTAATCCGTTTACAGTGAATACTGTATCACTTTACGTAAACGTTTACAATAGCTAAATATCAATAATGCAAACGCTTGCTAGTGCTGGAAATTAGTTTATAATGTAAGTAATGAAAATTTTCTGAAGGGAGGGAATATCGATGAAGGCTACGATCAAAGACGTCGCTAAAGCTGCCCACGTTTCTACCGCAACGGTTTCACGAGTGCTATCCAACAAAAAGGGCACCTACCGTGAAGATACAGCCAAAGTCGTCCGCAAAGTATCGGATGAACTCGGGTACCATCGTAATATTTCAGCAGCTGAATTAGCTTCCAATGAAGTTAAAACTATTGCTATTATCATCAACAATACCAAGACAAATTTCTGGCAAAAAGTTCTGGATGGCATTCAAGCAGCCATTAAAGAAAATCACCGTAATTCCATTATTTTTTATGCTGGCAATAATGATGAAGCAATGCTTACGGAAGCCATTAATTCTGCGCTAGCACGATCAGTTTCAGGAATTTTGTTAATTGCCGCCAAGGCTAATCACCAGCAATTGCAGTTATTAAATCGTTCTGGTCTGCCCTATCGGTTTGTTTCAATCTATGGCAGCGATGATCACGAAACCAAGTTTATTAGTTCCAATAATATTAAAATTGGTGAATTAGCTACCCAATATCTAATTAACCATGGACATACGCGGATCGGATTGATTGGAATTGATAAATCTAATACTGGTAAACAAAGATTATTAGGCTACGAAAAAGTAATGACAAAAGCAAATCAAGTCGTAGAGCCCGGTTGGATTCAGTATGGAAATTACAGTTTTGAATGTGGTGAAAAGCTTTTTAAACGAGTGCGTAACTTAGGACTCACAGCAGTGATTGCTGCCAGTGATATGACAGCTGCTGGAATTCTCAAAGCAGCTCACCAATATGGTTATCAGATACCACAGGACCTTTCTATCATCAGCATTGATGGTACATTCATCTGTAACATTACGGCTCCGCAACTCACCAGTATTTCACAGGAATTTGAAAAAATGGGAAGAATAAGTGTTGAAAACTTAATTCAGGGTGCGAAGTCTCAATTTATTCCAGTAAATGTTAGAGAACGAGAAAGCGTTCAAAATATTGATTAACATGTTCTAAATTGTGGTAGAATGGACTCTGTATTTTAAGGAGAGGTCATTCTTATGAAAACCATATTCAAGAAACTAATCATTAGCTTTACAGTTGCTTTTGTTGCCTGTGTTAGTTTAGCAGGAATGGTAAATACTGCTCACGCTGCCAATATTGATTACCGGAAGCCGTCAGAGAATAAACCATACCCAGATGTCCAGAAAAATCCAAATATGTGGATTCACGTCAATTTAAAGAAACAGCGTGTTTACTTAATGAGCGATCACAACAAGACACTGTACACTATGTACTGCTCATCCGGAGCAAATAATGCCACTCCTACTGGCACCTACCATATCGAGGACCTTCGTGGTGATACCTTCTATAATCAATCCGAAAAGGCCGGCGCTAACTATTATGTTGCCTGGAAAGGATCTGATTTCCTATTTCACTCAGTTCCAATCAATGATAAGGGCCAATATGATAAGAAACAAGCTGCGGAATTAGGCAAAAAGCCCCTTTCCCACGGTTGCATCCGCCTTTCAGTTCCTGATGCTAAATGGATGTATCAAAACATTCCAACAGGAACAAAGGTTGTTGTTACCAAAGATTAACTAAAAAAGCATCAGCTAACGCTGGTGCCTTTTTTAGTTAAGTAAGTATTAATAGTACCCCTTTAATCAGTAACTGGTGCTACAATCTATAAACAAAATCTTCAAAGGAATTAAAATTATGAAAGTAATTCGTAACTTCTTTATAATACTTATCATTTGTGTAGTTGCCATAATTGGTGGTCGAATGACCTATCATCATCACCTAGAAAGTTCTTCACCAGTTAGCGCTCAGCAACCCAGCAATAATCAATGGCAACATTCTTCAGAAAATCGTCCTTATCCAAACGTTAATCAATACCCGCGCCTTTGGATTTTAGTTTCCAAAAAAAACAACGGGTATATTTAATCAATCACGGTAAAGTTTTATACACAATGTACGCCTCAACAGGAACGGGGAAAAACAATACCCCAACTGGAACGTATCATATTCAAGCTAAACGGGGATTATCGTTTTTTAATGCCAAAAGTGGCGAAGGAGCTCGCTATTGGGTATCTTGGAAAAATCATGGTGAATACCTTTTTCATTCTGTTCCTGTTAATCGTCAAGGACAATATCTCATTAACGAAGCTCATAATCTCGGTAAAACGGCTAACTCACATGGTTGTGTCCGTCTCTCCGTTCCGGATGCTAAGTGGATGTATCAGAATATTAAGCAAGGCACCAAAGTAGTAATTACCAATCATTAATCATACTTAACGATTCAGAACAATCACTTTGCCTAATGAGTTGTGGCTTGCTAAATATCGATGAGCCTCAGGCACTTCAGATAATGAATATATTTTCTCTGGTTTTACTTGGACATCATATTGTTCAACATATCGCAACAAATCATCTATTTTTTGCTGGTTAACGTTTCCTGAATAGAAACTGGTCAAGTAACCATTCGCCGCAATATCCATAATGGGATCAAAGTGTTCTAAATACCACTGGTTGCCTAATTGTCCGGTACTGCAAACGATTCCACCCTCATGAACATGTTGGAAGGTATCCTGTATCGTTGCCGGCCCAATTAATTCCAACACTCTATCGAATTCTTCGGTAGACTGTAATTTACCATCCTGGTCAAGAATGACTTCATCATAACCAGACTGGATTAATAACTGCTTTTTATCATAACTCCGGGTTGTGCCGGCAATATGAATTTGCGGATCCTTGGCTTTGACGAGGTTGACAAATGCTGTACCAACACCACTGGTGCCTCCACGTACCAGCACTTTGTTTCCTGATTGAATACGTAAGTTTAACAATGATCCATAGGCAGTGTAATAAGTTTCTGGCAACGTCGCTAATGTCGCCCAATCTAAGTTACTCGTAACTGGGTAAATTTGTTCATTTGGTAATAGAACGTACTCAGCATATGATCCATCAAATTGACGCCCCATTTCACCCATAATTGAAATCACTTTCTGTCCAACTGGTAATCGGGCATCATCCGTTGTCTGTGTAATAATTCCTACACATTCAATTCCTAAAATCCTTGGAAATTGTACATCCGGGGACAATCCTTTTCTGGTAAAAATTTCCGAGTGGTTAATCCCAAACCCTTTAACTTGGACTAATGACCACCCAGGTTTTACTTGTGGTGTGGGAACGTCAGTATATTGTAGTTTTTCAGGTCCCCCTGCTTCACTGATAACAATTGCTTTCATCTGCTCATCTCCCTACTTATGAAGTAAATGATGTTGAACAAGGTAGCGGTGCGCAACCTTTGCTGCGCTTTCTTTTTTAACTGTTACGTCGTAGTTCATTTGCTGCATTTCTTCCGTCGTCACTTTTCCAGAGAGTTTGTTTAATGCCTTCACCACTTTAGGATTATGCTTTGCAAATGATTCTTTCATTAATGGTGCTCCTTGATATGGTGGGAAGAAATGCCGATCGTCCTTTAACATTTTTAAATGGTATTGTGGAATCTGTGGATCCGTTGTATAGCCATCTACAACATTAACTCGATTATTGGCAATTGCCTTATAACGAATGGTTGGCTCCATTGTTTTAACGTTTTTAAAGTCATAACCGTACGGACCCTTTAACCCAGGGTAACCATCATGCAGTTGATAGAAGTCAGGGTCAAAGCCAGCGGTAATCTCGTTGTTGTAGCTTGCTAATTGACTCATCTTTGTTAAGTGATGTTCCTTAGCAAATTGAGAACTGACCACTAGTGCATAACCGTTTTGATATTGCATCGGTTTTAAGTAACGCATTTGATAACGCTGCTCTAATTCTCGCTTTGCAAGGCGGTAGGTCTTTTGAGGATCGGAACCTGTTTTTTGATTAGTCTTAATAATTTGTTGGTTAACCGTTCCCGTAAATTCTGGATAGATATCAATCTGATTGCTTTGCAACGCTTTAAAAAGAAAAGTAGTCCCACCAAAATTTGGCTTTAAGGTTACTTCAGCTCGGGGATCTTCTTGTTGAATCAGGTCTTTATACATGTGAATTAAAATATCTGGTTCACTCCCCATTTTCCCGGCAATAACAACTTTTGTAGGAGCTGGACGGATTGCTTGATAACCTTTGTATCCGCCAAAACCACATATTAGGATTAATATTGCAACTAAGCCAATCCGCATTCGGTGAGTATTGGTACTAATGAATTTTAATAACCAGCTGAAGAAAAATGCTAAGATGGCTGATAAAATCGCCCCAATAATAACGTACGTATTATTGTTGGATTGGATTCCGGTTAATATAAATGTTCCTAATCCACCGCCCCCAATTAAGGCTGCTAAAGTGGCGGTTCCAATAATCATAACAAGTGAAATCCGGATACCAGAGAGAATCATGGGCATGGCAAGTGGCAATTCAAGACGTTGGAGTTTTTTCCATTTGGTTAACCCAAATGCAGTGGCGGCTTCTTCTAAATTAGGCGCAATCTCGGTCAATCCAGCGTAAGTGTTTTGGAACATTGGCATAATCGCATACAGTACTAAGGCAATGACAGCTGGCACTGTTCCAATTCCGACGATTGGAATTAATAGTCCCAGAATCGCCAAGCTAGGAATCGTTTGAATAATTCCTGCCACCTGCAGACAAGCTTCTGCAATTTTGTGATGATCTTTCAGTAAAATCGCTAATGGGATTGCAATTAACATGGCAATCAACAACGAGAGCAGAGAAATGCTAATATGCTGTTCTGTGGCTTTGATAATCGCTCCTTGCTGGCTCTGTAAGGTATGTAAAATCGAGTTATACACGTTCTTGCTCCCTCCTAATCAGATAGTTCCAAAGATTGCTTTGATGGATTACATATTGGTTTTGATCGGTTTGTACGATAAAGGTTGGATTATCATGATCACGGCAATATGACAGCAAGTCTGCAAATTGACGGCATTTTACAACGGGTAAATCGGTCTGTTTAATAGCTATCTTCTCACCCAAGCCATTATCTAAAATATCAGTTAAACTAAAATGAAAATTATGTCCATGGAAAAATTCTTTTACAAATTCAGTTGCTGGACGGTTAATAATCTCCTGTGGCATGCCAACCTGCTGTAAGATTCCATCCTTTAGGACAGCAATCTTTGTACCGAGTCGTAAAGCTTCTTGCATATCATGAGTTACAAATATAATGGTGGTATGAGTCTGCTTTTGCAATCTTAAAACTAAGTCTTGAAGCTGATGACGGACTACTGGATCCAGTGCACTAAATGGTTCATCCATCAAGATTACTTCTGGCTTGGCAGCTAAAGCTCGAATTATACCAACCCGTTGCTGCTCACCACCAGAAAGTTCATTCGGCATCCGACGTGCATATATTTGGGGATCCATTTCGACAGCCCGTAGCAATTCTTGGGCCCGATGATGCCGCTGCTCCTTATCTACTCCTTGTTGTTCTAGTTGAATCGCAATATTGTCTTGAATGTTGAGGTTCGGAAACAGACTGCTTTCTTGAAGGACATACCCAGTCTTCAAGCGAAGTTGTTGAAGATCATAGTCCTTAATCTTTTTGCCCTGGTAGTAAACATCACCATCTGTCGGGACAGTTAAACGGTTAAACATTTTCAATAAAGTGGTTTTCCCGCTACCACTAGGACCAACCAAAACAAATAAATCCCCACGATTAATTTCAAAAGAAACATCTTTGAGGACCGGGATATCTGTATATGTTTTGGCAACATGATCATATTTAATCATTGTTATCCTCCCTGTCGTAATTAATTAAGTTACGTCAAGAATATTATTATCCCTTTACTTTGTCAAATGTTTTTTATTTATGTAATTTGATTAGTTACAATAAGCATTATATAATTAATGCATATTCATACTAAAGCAATTATAAAAAGGAGGATAAAATTGAAAATCTCTACAAGATTCAGTGATGCAATTCATATCTTGGCTTTCTTGAATATCTATCAAGATACCAAATTATCAAGCGAAAACATCGCTGCTAGTGTAATGACATCTCCAGTTGTAGTTCGCAGAATCATGGGTGCCCTCCAAAAAGCATCATTGATTAGCACTACTCATGGATCGCCAAATCCTCATTTAGCCAAGGATCCAAGTGAAATTTCTCTACTCGATGTTTACTACGCTGTAGAAGGTCATAAACAGCTTTTTAGTGTCGATCCTAAAACTAATCCTCAGTGTATCGTTGGTGGTAATATTCAAAAGGTCTTAGGTAGGTATTATCAGGAAACTCAAAACGCCGCAATGGGCCGGTTAGCACGGATCACGCTAGATGACGTCATTAACGATATCCTAGTTGAACAGTCAAAAAAGGAGGATAAATAATGAAATATTTAATTACTGGTGCAAGTGGTCACTTAGGACAAAAAGTGGTTACTCATTTAAGAAAATATGTCGATGAAACAGAAGTCCGAGTTGGCATTCATAATATGAAGAAGGCATCTTTATTTGAAAACACTGGTTTGGAAATTAGTCATTTAGACTACTTTGATTCATCAACAATCGATCAAAGTTTTCAAAATGTTGATGTCTTAGTATATATTCCAAGCATTACTTATGATTTAACTAGACGTGTCCAAGAATTTGAAAATGTTCTTACTGGTGCTCAAAGAAATCACATTGAAAACTTTATTTTTGTTAGTTTCTTTGCCGACCAGGTTAACAATACTTTTCAAATGTCACCATTCTACGCGTACGTTCCTCGGCGGTTAGCTGGTAGTGGTTTGGCGTATGCTTACGTTCGAAACACAATCTATGCAGATCCACTGATTCCTTACCTACCTGAATTAATTGAACGGGGACATGTCATTTATCCAGTTGGTGATCAACCACTCAGTTTCATCAGTCATGATGACAGCGCAGAAGCGATTGCCCGCTTAGCTACTGAACCAGCATTACGCGGGCATGGGCAAAGTTATTTATTATCTATGCCCCAAAACTACAATATGGTTGAATTGGCTCAATTGATGACTGAAGTGACTGGCCACAGTATTTCCTATCGTCCTGTAACTGTAGAACAATTTGGTAGAATCTATCAAAATGACGGTGGTGCTGAACTAGCATCAATGTATGAAGCTGGTCAACGTGGTTTAATGAAGGAAACCAGTAATGATTTTCACAGGTTAACTGGTATGACGCCTACTGATATGGCTAAATTCTTGCATGACCACTATGGTAAAGAAAAAATAATCTATTAAAAGCTTAAAGGGGACAAAAAAAGAAGTCGCTAGCGACTTCTTTTTTTGTTCCCTATTCTTTTTTGCCAAATAATGCGGCCAATTTATCAGCTACTGCTGGATCAATATTATCTGCCAACGTATCTTGCTGGGCTTTAGCCTCTTGTTGTGAACTGTGGATGGCCTCTTTAACATGATCGATAACGGCCTGTTCACCCACTTGAATCATGTTGATATCAATTCGTCCTCCTGCAGCTTCTGCATGGCCACCGCCATGAAAGTATTTTTCAGCAAATTGAGCAACATCTAACTTACCGTTGCTTCGCAATGAGACACTCTTTGGACTAATTACCATGGCAGCCTCAGCATCCGGATGCTCTTGCAATAATTGATGTGCAATCTCTGATTTATAATCATCCGCATATACAAATCCCCAGCGATGTCCATCCAGTTCATCAATCAGAACGTCCTTTAAATGATGGTGAAGATAATGCGTACGGCGATCATTTAAAGTTTGAATTAACAACTGATTTGCTTGGCGATATTTTTCCCAACCATCATGTAAGACTTTTTGAATAAATTGAGCAGAATAATCAATTGGATAGAACCAAAACAACTGATCTAATTCATCAGCTCCCGTTTTAATCTCTGAAGCCAACGTCGGATCATTTTGCCAGTCCCACGTATCATAAGCACGAATTAATTCGACCACAACCCCTAATTGAGATTGATACTCAGCACTTAGTTTGCTAAACCGTGGTTGGTTTTTGAGCCAATGCCATACCAAACTAGTGGCACTCTGCTCTTGATCACTATTTACTGTAACAGCATTTGCCGAATATTTTTGCCGAGCATCAGCTTCAGTTTCATGATGATCAAAAATCAGCCAATGATTAGCAAAATGCTGGTTTAATTCATTAAAAGTGTGTTCACTATCTGGAGTCATATCCATAATGTAAAGATCAGAATAAGCACCTAAATCAGTGTGTGTGAACCAATAGTCTAGTTCTTCATCAATTTTACCAGCCCCAATGTTTGTAATATCAAAGTCCACTTCTGGGAACATCACTGACTGGACCTCTTTTAATATAAAAGGTGCTCCAAACCCGTCTAAATCATTATGGGAAAAAATTTTAATTCGCTGGTTAGTCATTTCAATTCGTCCTTATCATTTTCCTTTATTATACAAAAAGTCCAGGACAACAACCAGCCGTCTTGAACTTCCATTTTAAACTTGTTAATCAGCTTTAGCAGCCACACCTTCATGAATTTGACGAACCAGCAAAGCACCGATAATTAATGAAATTCCGGCGATCAGCATCATTGTTGGTTGGTTCTTTCCAGTGAGTGGAAAAATGATGAAGCTAAGCAGTGATGCAGCAATTTGTGGTAAACAAATTCCAATATTAAATAGTCCCATATAAGCACCTTCATTTTCACCGTTGAGTGATGAAGTCAACAGAGTAAATGGAATGGTGTGAATGGTAAAGTATGAAATACCAAAGAGAATAAATGCAACAATCGTTAATGCTTGGTTTTGTGCAAATGATACTAAGATTAAACCTAAGCCACCAAGTGTGAGCCCTAATGTGTACCATTTCTTCCGATCATTAGCTTTTGACTTGGAGTATAAGAATCCCCAACAAATCCCGGCAACGCTTAGGATGGCTGTTAATACACCATACCAGTTTCCGGCAGCCTGGAAACCAGCGCTCGTTGGGTTGGTAGTTCCCCAAACGTTCTTAGCCAGCGTTCCAGTAGAATATGTCCAGACATACATTACACCAACCCAACTAAAGAATTGAACTAAACAAATTTCATAGAAGGCCTTAGGTGCGGTCCGTAACAAATACCATAGTGAAACAGCCTTCTTATTAGCCGCTGGATCAATTCCATGGTATTTAGCATATGTTGCTGGATCATATTCTTTAACGTTAAAGACAGTCCACATACTAGTAATTAATAAGACTGCCGCAGCCACAATGTATGCCCAAATAACAGTATTTGGTACAACACCCTTCTTAGCTGTATTGTGCATTCCAAAAGCAGTAAAGATAAATGGTAAGAGTGAAGCTAAGATCCCACCAGTGTTGAAGAAGATTTGTTGCCAGGACCATGCAAAGTTCTTTTGCTTATTGTTGACCATATCACCAACAATCATCCGGAATGGTTGCATACAAATGTTATTAAACAAATCCATGAAGCATACCGCACAGGCAGCAAAAACCATTGCGGCCATTGATCCATATCCAAAACCAAATGAACCTGAAAATGGTAGCATCAATAAAACTAATGCAGCAATTGGTGCACCAAATAGTAAGTAAGGCATCCGCCGACCAAAACGGTTCCATGTCCGATCAGAATATTTACCAATCAGTGGTTGAACAACCATTCCCATTAATGGTGGAAAAATGAAGAAGAAACCTAAACTATTAGGGTTTGCACCGATTGACTGGAATATCCGGCTCATTTGAGAACTTTGTAACGAAAAGCCCATGTTAATACCGAGAAAGCCAAAGGTGATTGCAAAAATTACCCGCTTGGATAAATCTGGTAAACCTGCATCTAGGTCTACCCGTGCTTTTTTAACAGGTTGTTCCAGATGGGTTTGATTCCCCTTGTGTGTCATATCCATGATTACACTCCCTTAAACAAAACTGGAAACTATGTTTTTCAAAAAATAATAATTGCAAATGATGAAAAATTAACTTCTTTAGACAACTTGCTTCTGTAAACGTTTACATTAACTACAATTCTCATCTTAGCACCTTTTTACCAATTTGCAACCATTTTTGCGTAAACGTTTACATTTTTCTGCTAATTTATATAATGCAATCAAAAAAGCAGGTGTACCCCGCCACTCACGTGACCTTACATCTGCTCTTTTAAACTCAATTTTTCAACGTTTAATACTTTATCAAACCAACCATTCGTAAAGCTAGCTTCGTGGCTGACCAATATTAAATTCCCCGGAAACTGTTGTAGAGCTTTCTTAAGCCCTTCCTTGGTCTCATCATCAAGGTGGTTTGTTGGTTCATCCATAATTAAAAAGTTGCTTGGCGTTAATTCAAGAATCGCCAACTTAACTTTGGTTTGTTCCCCACCAGATAATAAGTGAAGCGGCTTTTGAGTATTGGCAGCGTTAATTCCTGCTCGCGCTAATCGTTGTCGAATCGTTTTCGGCATCATAGTAGGAAACAGGTTTTGAATTGTCTGTAATGGGGTTAGACTCGGATCATCCCATTCCAAATCCTGATCAAAGTAATTAACAATTGCTGACGGTGAAAACTCTGCATTTCCTGATAATGCAGGAATCTTACCTAGTATCGACTTGATCAATGTTGATTTACCAACACCATTAAATCCCGTAAACAGTAATTTTTCACCCATCGTTACTGAAAAAGTAACTGGTTTGAGAAGTGGATGACCATACCCAACAGATAGTTCATTCACGCGTAATGCATTAGCAGATCCCGTATTTTCATATGGAAATTTAAAAGCTGCTTTTAAATTATCTGTAGGGGGATCGATGCGCTCCATTCGTGCCAGCATCTTTTCACGTGACTTAGCCAAATTTGATTTAGACCCAGCCTTATTTTTACGGATAAATCGTTCCGCCTTCTCAATTTCCTCTTGCTGCTTTTCATATTCCCGCTGTTGCGTTTCTTTGCGTTCTTTCTTTTGACGCATCGCCTGTTTGAAACTGCCACGGTACTTGGTGATTTTACCAAAAGCAACATCGACAATACTATTAGTAACCCGCTCTAAAAAGTCATAATCATGGGAAATAATCATTGCTGCCCCATCGAAGCTGTTTAAATAATCAATCAACCATTCAATATGAGCAGTATCTAGATAGTTGGTCGGTTCATCAAGTAGGATGACGTCCGGTTTTTCCAAAAGCATTTTGGCCAAAATAATTTTAGACCGTTGTCCACCACTCATTTCAGAAACAACATGGTCTTTACCAATTTCATTTAAACCTAATCCAGACATCACCCGCTCGATTTCAGTCTCAATATCGTAAAAATGATTTGCATCTAGTTTTTCCTGCAATCGTCCTGCTTTAGTAAGAAGATCGTCTTCCATCTTACTAGCATAATCAGCATATAACCGATTCATTTGTTCATTAATGCGATATAGATCTGCAAAAGCTGTATGGAGAAACTCAATCAATGTCATTCCATGTGGGATATCAACATATTGATCTAAGTAACCAATTTTGGTGTTTTTCTGCCACTTAATCTGCCCGTCAACGGGAAGCTCTTTACCGATTAGGATTTTAATCAGAGTAGATTTACCAGCACCATTTTGGCCAACCACTCCCATGTGTTCGCCTCTTTCTAGTTGGAAACTGGCGTCCTCGTATAATTTTTTATCAGCAAAACTCATTGTTAATCCTGAGACATCAAGAATTGCCATCTTATTTCACGTCCTATTATTTTTTCAAATACTTTTAATCATACCAATTTATGTTAAAGAAAACAACATATTTTTAAGATAAGTGCTAAGATATATGTTAGAACATTTAGCAATCTATAAATAGGAGGGAACTACGGTGTGTATGTTAATTATTAACGGCAGTCCACTAAAAAATGGTGCTGTTCATGCAATTACTAATCGATTTAGTGATGGTGCGCAAGATGCCGGTCAGCAAGTTATTCAATTTGACGCTGGCTTGGATCCGCTCCCGATGTTATCAGTAGACAGTAATAATCAATTTCAAATCGACAACGCACGCCTTAATCAGCTAAAAAGCGACATGGTTAAAGCGAACACAATCGTTTTTTCGACTCCATTATACCTATTTGGGATGTCAGCTCAAATGAAAACAGTGATTGACTACATGCAATTCTGGACTAAAGAATTGCATCAAGAAAAAACTGCGGTTTTAATAGCGGTTGCCGATACTGATAATTTTGACAATGTTAAATCTGAATTTAAAGAAATTTTTGATGACCTGGGTTGGCGCTTTGGAGGACAAGTGCTCGCTGGGAAAGTTACCGGCCCTGATCATTTACGTTTCTATCCAGAAGTGGCATACGAACTAGGAAATTCTTTTTAAAATGTTGACAAGCATGAACTAATCTTTTATTATAATGACAATTAAATTAAAAAATGATTAGAAAAGATGAGTAATCTCTTATTTCTCGTCCAGAGAGTCACTTAATTGCTGCAAAGTGATCCTGAAATAGTTGATGAAGATGGTCTTTAGTAAATCTAGTTAATGAGCTTCTGCAAATTAACTACGGTATGGCAACCGTTATTCAATGCCTCACTTTACTGAGTAATTGGTGAAGTGGCTGAGGGTGTCTTCTGCAGATACTAAATTAGGGTGGTAACACGTGATCAACGTCCCTAGGAATAAAATTTTATTCCTAGGGACGTTTTTTCTTTTCTAATTAAAGGAGGATTTTCTTATGAAAAAACGTCATTCCGGATTAATTGCTTTAGTTGTTATTGTGATCATTGTTATCGGCGGATTAGTAGGCTTTATTCATCAGCGAACGACCCAGCAAAACAAAGTTGTTCGCCTTGGATTAGTCGGAACCGATTCACAGCCGGTCTGGAATAATGTCCGTCAGCGTTTAAAAAAGCAAGGCATTACTATTAAATACGTTACTTTTAATGATTACGTTCAACCCGACGTGGCACTGAAGGAAGGAAAGATTGATATGCATTCTTGCCTGACCCGTTACTACTTTGACTCATATAACAAACGTGAACACGCCCACTTAACTTCTATTGGGAATACCGTGATTTCGCCATTAGGTGTTTATTCTAAAAAATATCAAAATATTAAAGACCTCCCTGACGGCGTAACCGTTGCAATTCCAAACGAGCCAACTACTTTGGGTCGTGGACTAAATGTACTCCAATCTGCTGGACTGATTAAGGTCAAGAAAAGTTCTGGAATCAAGCCTTCACTCAATGATATTACCAGTAATCCAAAGAATCTAAAATTTAAGGAAGTTGATCCAGCCACTGCCGCCCGCGCTTTAAATTCTGTTGATGCTTCAATCATTAATGGAAATTATGCTGAAGCAGCCAATCTGAATCCTAAAAAGGATGCAATCTATTTAGAACCTGTTAATCAAAAAGCAAAGCCATACGTTAACATTATTGCGGTTCAAGCCAAAAATAAAGATAACAAAACATACAAGAAAGTTGTTGAAGCATACCAAACTGAAGCTACTAAAAAAGCCATTGAAAAAACTTATCATGGTTCAGAAGTAGCTGCATGGCCAATTTTTGGTAAAAATTAAAGGAGGAATGGATAATGAAATACGAAACAGCAATCTTTGCCGGCGGTTGTTTTTGGTGCATGGTGGAACCTTTTGACACCTATCCTGGAATTATCAAAGTGGAATCAGGTTATACTGGCGGTCATGTAGCTAATCCAACCTATGAACAAGTTAAAAGCGGAACTACCGGACATACGGAGGCCGTCAGAATTACCTTTGACCCTAATAAAATTTCCTACCAGAAATTAGTTGAAATTTACTGGCACCAAACAGATCCCACCGATGCTAGCGGTCAATTTCAAGATCGCGGTGATAACTACCGTCCTGTAATCTTTGTTAAGAATGCTCAGCAACGTGTCATTGCCGAAAAATCAAAACAAAATTTACAAGCAAGTGGCCTTTTTGATCAACCAATTGTGACTCAAATCGAAGACGCTCAACCGTTTTATTTAGCTGAAGATTACCATCAAGACTTCTACAAGAAGAATCCTGAAAGGTACGCACTCCAAGAAGCTGGCGGACGAGAGCAATTCAAAAAGGCACATTGGCATGATTAGTTTTTAAATTAAATTTAGGCCCACCGTTTCGCAATGTTAAACGGTGAGCCTCTTTTTTGCTTATCCTATTTTTGCTGATTTAAAATATCTTGAACTGCATGCCAAGCCAATGTTGCACATTTAATCCGCGCTGGAAATTCAGCGACAGTCCCCATTACCGCTGCGTCTCGTAAGCCTTGCTTCAGCTCATCAGAAATTGGTTTACCCATACAAAGATTCAGGAAACCTTGGATTAATTTCTGTGCATCATCCGCACTTTTACCATCCAAAGTATCAGTCATCATACTGGCTGATGCTTGTGAAATCGTACAACCACTTCCGTTAAAACACAGGTCATTTAAATAACCATCTTTGATTTGCAAAGAAACGTTAATGGTGTCTCCACATGTTGGATTATGAAGTGTTACTTGATGCCCATTTGTGGGCAAATTTGCTTCATAATGGTGGGGCGATTTAGCATGCTCTAATACCAACGTTTTATATAAGAAACTTAAGTTAGCCAAGCCCATTACTGAAAAACTCCTTTACTGCTACAAGTGATTGAATAAACTGATCACATTCTTCTTTAGTATTATAAAAAGCAAGACTTGCCCGTGCAGTTGCTGTTACCCCCAATGTATGCATTAATGGTTGGGCGCAATGATGGCCCGCCCGTACTGCAACACCTTCTAAATCTAATCCGGTAGCGACGTCATGGGGATGAAGTCCATCCAAGTTAAAAGCAAACACTCCAGTATGATGATCTTGTGGTCCATATAATGTTAAATGATCTATTTTTTGCAGATGCGGTAATAAATAATTTGCCAAACTTTGTTCGCGCTTTTCAATATTTTTAATTCCAACTTTATTCAGATAGTCAATAGCAGCTCCCAGGCCTACTGCACCACTAATGTTGGGAGTTCCCGCTTCAAAACCAAGTGGCGACTTCTTAAAAGTTGTTCGTTGCCGTGTAACATCCTCAATCATTTCTCCACCAAATTGGACTGGATGCATGATATTTAATAAGTCTTGTTTGCCATATAAAACACCAATCCCCGTAGGACCCAGCATTTTATGACCAGAGAACGCAACAAAATCAGCGTCCCAATCTTGTACGTCAACTACATGATGGCCAACATATTGAGCAGCATCCACTACTACCCATGCATGTGCATGATGAGCCAATTGAACAATTTGCTTAATTGGATTGATAGTTCCAAGAACATTAGAAGCAGCGGTCACCGCCACGATTTTTGTTTTTGGAGTAATTTGCTCTGTTGCACTATTTAAATCAAGTTCCTGATGATTATCAAGTTCAATATATTTTAATTTAGCACCTGTCCGTGCTGCTAATTCCTGCCAAGGCACTAAATTACTATGATGTTCCATAATCGAAATAACAATTTCATCACCCGGTTGTAAGATATTGTCTCCTAATCCTCGTGCAATGTCATTTAAGCTTTCAGTGGTTGACCTGGTAAAAATGATTTCGTTCGAACTGGCCGCATGAATAAAATCAGCGACTTGTTGACGAACCCGTTCATAATGCTCCGTGGCACGTTCTGCCAATGTATGAACTCCCCGATGAACATTAGCATTTTCTTTTAAATAATATTGGCAAATGGTATTTAATACGGGTAACGGAGTTTGTGAGGTTGCCGCATTATCAAAATAAACCAGCTTTTCGCCATTAACTTGTTGATTGAGAATTGGAAAGTCTGCACGAACTTGTTTGATGTCAATCACAATTACTCCTCCTTTTTTCTACTTACTAAATTATAGTCCATGGTTCCTGATCTACAATCATGAATTTAAGATTCTAGTAGATATTACTTAACATCAAGAAAAGCGTGATTATAGTCGTTTACGATTACAATCACGCTTTTTAATGTTAAATACTAAATTATTGCTTATGATGGTTTTTCTTGTAACTCCATACTGTTCCAATAATAAAGCAAAGCACCACAATAATGATATAAATCCAAATCAAAATGTTTTCCCCCAATTAAAAAGAGGCTTGGAAACCCCTGTTTTCAAACCTCTTTATTATATCATTTTACTGAACAATTAGTGTTCTTGAACTTGGTCTGGGTGAGCCATTTCCCAACGGTGTTCGCTGAAGAAGTAGATAGCAATCAAAGCGAAGCAGATTGCAGGAACAACGAAGGAAAGTTGCATTGAACCAGAAAGGTCAGATACACGACCCATGATAAGTGGAACTAATGAACCACCGATTAAGGACATAACCATGAAGGCACCACCAGTTTCGGTGTACTTCTTTTCGTGAACTTGGTCCAAACCGTGAGCATAGATAGTTGGCCAGAATGGTCCGAAGAAGAAGTCACTCATTACGGCACCCCAGATAGCTGCAGTACCATGGTAAGTAAATGCGAATACTAAGCTTAATGTACCAAGAATACCGTACCAAGTCATAACCTTAGTGATTGAGAAGCGGTGCATCAACCAGGTAGCAGGAAGCTTACCAACGAAGAATGCAGCATAACCAATCATCATGTAGTTAGTTGCGGCGTGGTCTGTAATACCAGGAATAATCCGAAGAGCAAAACGAATTGTGAAGGACCATACACAAGTCTGCATACCAGCGTAAAGGAATTGTGCACCAACAGCCTTCATGAAGCGCTTGTTGTGAACTAAGTAGCTGACAGATTCACCAGTTGATGGCTTCTTTTCTTCAACACCATTAGCGTCCTTCTTAGGAGCAGCCTTTGAGTATGGCATGTGAGTAACGGCGATTAAGATGAAGAGTACGATCAAAGCACAGAGGATGTACTTGTATGGCTTCAAAGTTAATTGCAAAACTTCTTTGTTGTAAGCTAACTTTTGAGCGGCATTCATACCCTTAACTTCGTCTTCCATGTTACCGTGGCCGGCGAAAACTAAGTACTTACCTAAAACAATACCAGTAATGTTACCAATTGGAATCAAAAGTTGAGAAATGTTGATTCGTAAGTTAGCAGTACTCTTAGGACCCATCATTGTGGAGTAAGTATCACATGAAGTTTCCAAGAAACTTAAACCAATGGCGATAACGAACACGGCTGCTAAGAACATTCCATAAGTAGCCATGTGAGAAGCTGGGAAGAACATTGCACATCCGATGATGAAGAATGTCAAACCAGTTAAGATCGCTGTCTTATAAGTATTCTTACGAATAATTGATGCGGCTGGTAAAGCAATTAAGAAGTAACCACCGTAGAAAGCAAATTGAACAAGTGCAGTAGCCGTATCGTTTAAAGTAAAGACAGTCTTAAATTGAGTAATTAAAATATCGTTTAGCGCAGCGGCCATTGCCCAAAATGGGAAGACCAATGTAACTAAAATGTATTGCCAGATAGGCGTTTTACTAAGGTAACCATCGGGAAATTGTACCCATGATTGCTTTTTTGTGTTATCCATTTCCTTACCTCTTTCTTAGTTCTAGAATGTAACTCCAGATTCAAGGATGATGTTGGAGTATGGAGTCATTTCACCAGTCCGAATGAACGCATGGGTTTTAGCTAAGTTCTTCTTCAAGTCTGAGTGAGGCATGAATTCAATTTCAACATCAGGCAATGCCTTTTTAATGTTTTCCAATTGTTCAGGGTTTTGGTCCTTAATTTCATCAGCTAAGTAGATCTTTTGAACCTTCATTTCCTTCAAAACATTTTTGAGGACATCCATGAAACTAGGTAATTCTTTATCAACGCAAAGGTCAATCTTCTTAGTTCCCATTGGTACTGGCATTCCTGCATCACCAATTGAGAGCCAATCCATGTGACCCATGCCTGCAACTACAGAAGCAACTTCTGAATTTAAAATTCCAGTTTTTTTCATTTTAAAATACCCCTTTCATTAATTATTACTTTTCAGCTAGTGCTGCTTTAACTTCATCATAAGTTGGAATAGAAGGCGCAGCACCCATCTTTTGAACGGTCAAACTTGATGCCCGTTGAGCATATACCAATGCATCTGCGATGTTACTCAAATCTGTCTTTAGTTGAGAAGCCAAAGCACCGATGAAAGTATCACCTGCAGCGGTAGTATCCACTGGCTTAACTTTAAATGCTGGTACTAAACCATGATCATTTGGTGTTGAGTAGAAAACACCCTTAGATCCAAGAGTGATTAATAAATTATCAACACCCTTGTTCTTAAAGTATTCCGCTGTCTTGATCATTGAATCTTCATCAGTAATTTCAATCCCAGTTAATAAAGCACTTTCGGTTTCGTTAGGAGCAATGACATCAGTGTACTTTAATAATTCTGGATCAATTTCTTTAGCTGGTGCTGGATTCAAAATAGTGGTAACACCGTTGGCCTTAGCACGCTTGAAAGCTTCTGCTGAAACCTTTTGTGGTGTTTCAAATTGAGTAATGATGAAGTCAATATCTTTGAATAATTCATCTGTACCCTTTAAAACATCAGTCGTCATGGATTGGTTTGCTCCACCATATACCATAATGTCATTTTGACCATTGGCATCCAAAGTGATCATTGCGGTACCAGTACCATGCATCTTGTCAATTCCAACAAAGCGAGTATCAATACCATCTTCTTGCATAGATTCCCGCATGAATTGACCTTCTTGGTCTGCACCAACCATTCCAATGTGATACGTTTTAGCACCGGATCGAGCGCAAGCTACTGATTGGTTAGCACCCTTACCACCAGGTGCTGATGACTTATCGTTAGCTTGAAGTGTTTCACCAGGTTCTGGGAAACGATCCATGTGGTAAGTCGTATCAACATTAATACTACCTAGAACGGCAATTTTGTTTGACATTCTGTAATCCTCCTTGTTCAGTAAAATCACGTAAATCGTTTTACATTTTGTTGACGATCATAATTTAACATATCAAGAAATCGTTTGCAAGCCTTTTCCATCAACAGGTTTAACGTTTTAACAATGAAAACGCCATGAAAACGTATACGCTCGGGATTTCACAGATCTAAAAATTTTTAGAAAAAATTTATTTCAACAGTTTAAACGATGATACCGTTTACATTGCTTTACCAAGGTATGCTAGTCTCATTAATTGTGAAATAATGAACCAGCTTTAACAAACAATGGAGACGCATTTCAACAAATGTGTCCTGCGTCTCCATCTTCAATCGCTAGTTATAAACTACGCACCTACTAATTCGTCGGTTACGTCGATACCCAATTGTTTTTGTAATGCAGGTAATTCTGCAGCAGTTGGGTAGGAAGTTTGGCTACCTGGTCGGGTAACTGTAACTGCTGCATAAGCGTTAGCATGCTTAAGTGCTGTGCTAATATCTTCACCTTGAGTGTAATAGTGAGAGAATGCCCCTACAAACGAGTCACCGGCACCAATAGAATCAACCGCCTTAACTTTATATGAAGGGATTAATTCTTCATGATCCTTATTTACCCATAATGCACCACGAGAACCAATTGTAACGATAACGTTCTTAACTCCTAAATCAACTAATTTATGAGCAGCTGCCTTGATTTGTTCAATCGTTTCGATTGGCATCTTGGTGAGTCGTCCCAATTCAGTTTCATTAGGTGAATAGAATTCGCACATTGCGACGTGCTTAATGTCAATATCATCATTAGCAGGTGCAGGGTTAAGCATTACGGGAACACCGTATTCATGTGCAATTTCAATGGCTTTATAATCTGTTTCTAAAGAAATTTCTTGTTGTAATACAATTAGCCTAGAGTTTTTAATAATGTCCCGGTAATCATCTAAAACATCGGGTGTTAATTCACTGTTAGCCCCTTGAACAATGATAATGCTGTTCATGTTTCCTTGAATAAAGCAAGGTGCAACACCATTGCTTTTCTTACCAACACTAACACCTGATACATCAATGCCGCTTTCTTTGAAGTGCTTTAGATACTCGCGACCCAGCATATCGGATCCAACTTTTGAAATCATCGCTACATTGGAGCCAAGTTGAGAGGCAGCGTATGCTTGGTTAGCACCCTTGCCACCAAAGGCCATGTGAAAGTTAGGTGCCGCTACGGTTTCACCTAATTTTGGCATCCGGTCAATATCTGTTGAAAGTTCCATCATGTTGGAACCAATTACTGTAATATCGTGAGTCATCTTAACACCCTCCTATATTTATTTTTCGAGTCCTGTTACTACGTGGAAGTCTTTTTCTTCACCTGGTTGAAGCATAATTAATGTACCAGCCTTCTTAGCAGCAGTTTGTCCTTCTGGGGTACAAGTTCCAGGTAAGCAGTAAGCTGCAACTTGTTGATCCGCATTGAAGAGAATCCACCGAGTAACAATTGGTAAGTTCTCAGTATCAAACGTTGTTAAGAAGCTGTGTCCATTACCTAAGTCCATCCGGAATTCGGCTTTGTCAGTGTACTTCCGTAAATCCTTGGAGAAGAAGACAATTTCTGGATCATAATGACTAGCATCATCCAGCTTATCAATCATCTTGCCACTCTTTTCCAATTCATCCGTAAACTTAGTCCATTCTGGAGTTGGGTGAACATGGGCAGGAACTGAAGTCCGAAGTTGGAAGGCTTCATCAGGAATATTAGAAGTCATCACTGCGTTATCAACGTAGGCATAGCATAAGTGGCACATGTATTGAAGGGTCATTGGTGCATAGCCAGATAAGTTCTTAACATGTTGACGAATGTCAAATAATCCACTGTCTTTGTGCAGAGTTACTGATGGCTTTTCAATGTAGTGATCACCAAAGCCCTTGATATATTCATAATCACTTTGAACAGTGATTGAGTCATCATCGCCAACTTCTAAGTAAGCATGATCCATCCGTGCTGTGGCCGCTTCACCGTGTTGAACGTGGTGGTCTTCTGGGCCAGGGTTACCATTAGCTAATAATCCAGAGGTAAATTCAAATGCACCATAGGTATCAGCAATTTGATTACCCCAGTGAGGTTGTTTGAAACCGTCCTTTTCCTTTAACTTAATGCCATCAAAAACAGCATCCCAAACGATTAATCCGTAAAATGGTAATAATGTTAAATATCCACGGCTATTAGAAACCTTAAGGGCTTCAATTCCATCAGGGAATTTGTAAGTCTCTGCTTTAAAGTTATCATCTTCATAGAGCAAATACTTAGCATCTGAAAACATTGCATGATTTAAGTTAAAACGTTTCATTATTTTCACCCCAACTATTCTAAATTATTCTTTACCAATAATTGCCATACTATGACTAACACCAAGTCGAGTTGCACCAGCATCAATCATTGCTTGTGCATCAGCTGGTGTGTGGATACCACCTGAAGCCTTAACGGCTGTGTTACTGCCCTTAACAGCAGCTGACATTAATTCGATACCGTGAACAGTAGCCCCTTCAGTGGAGAAACCAGTTGATGACTTAACAAAGTCAGCACCAGTCTTGGCAACAATTTCAGAGGCCTTAGTAATTTCGTCATCAGTTAAAAGACATGTTTCAATAATGACTTTAACAATTTTATTAGCAGCGTGTCCGGCATCCACAACAGCTTGAATATCTTCTTCAACCTTGTCATAGTGGCCTGACTTCATTTCACCAATGTTCATTACCATGTCAAGTTCATCAACACCGTTGTCAATTGCATCTTGAGCTTCCGCAACTTTGATCTTAGTTGTGTTAGCACCAAGAGGGAAACCAATTACACAAGCAGTTGCTACATCAGTACCCTCAAGTGCCTTGTGAGTTTTAGCAACCCAATATGGGTTAATCATGACAGTGTGGAAATGGTTATCAATTGCTTGTTTAATAACCGTATCCACTTGTTCTTCAGTAGCATCTGGTGCTAGTAACGTATGATCAATGTACTTATTGAATTCCATAATCTAAGATCCTCCTTCACAGCCAAAATGGTTGCGCTTGCATTTCTTGAATACGCTTACATAATACCCCTTGATTTTACATTTGTAAATAGCTAAAATGAAAAATAGTAAAAATAAAGCGCTTTCAAAGGAGGCCAGAATAATGCCACTTACTAGTAAAAACAATGCTCAGCTAAAGACGGCCGTTCAAGTTAGCAGGTTATATTACATTGATAAAATTAGTCAGACAGCCATTGCTAAAAAACTAAAGTTGTCACGTCCAACAATTTCTCGGCTTCTTCAATTAGCTCAAGATCAGCAAATTGTACAAATCAAGATTAACAACCCATTTGAAGAGGCTTCGGATTTGCCAAACGAATTAGCTAGTAAATATGGCCTACAAAAAGTATTAATTGCGGATCAAATCGGCGATTCATATGCTAGCATTTTAGATCAGATTGGTCAGATTGGAGCCCAATATTTAGGACAAGTGGTTCGCGATAATGACATCATCGGTTTAACATGGGGAACCACAATGGCGTCCATTGCGCGTTACTTACAACCGAGCTCGCATCAGAACGTCCAAACAGTGTATTTGAAAGGAACAGTTTCCAATTCAACCCATAACAATTATTCCAGTATCATTACTCAACGTTTTAATTCTGCTTTTCATACCCAAACTGAAATTCTTCCTGTCCCGGTTATTTTCGATAATCAAAAGACCCGTGACTTAGTGCTCCAGGACCAGTTTATTAAACGTATTATTCAAAAAGGAAAAGATGCTCAAATTGCCCTTTTTACAGTTGGAACTACTCGTCCAGATGCCATGCTTTTTCAGTTGGGCTATTTTAACCAAAAACAGACTGCTTTTTTAGAAGAACATGCTGTGGGAGATATTTTGTCACAGTTCATTGACCGTGATGGTCAATTAGCATCGCCAAAAATCGCTCAGAGAACTGTTTCATTATCATTAGATGAATTAAAACACAAGCGTCAATCTATCCTGGCAGCAGGAGGTATTGAAAAGGTTCCCGCCATTCATGCTGCTTTAGTTGGCGGTTACGCAAACGTCCTCATTACTGATATCAGAAGTGCGGAAAAACTGTTAGAAATGTAAAAACAGTGCTAATGAGTATCACACCATTGTGATAAATCATCAGCACTGTTTTTTATTCAGCTAATTTTCGTTCAAAATAATGGCTTAATTGTTCGGCATTGTATAACCCAGTTACCTTTTCTTTAGCCTGTCCATCCTTAAATAATACCAGGCTAGGAATGCTCATCACTTTGTAACGTTGTGGAATTTGCTTGTCATCATCCACATTGAATTTAACGAATTTAATCCGATCGCCATATTTTTGCTCCATTTTTTCCATAACTGGTGCCATCATCTTACATGGTCCACACCAGGGAGCCCAAAAATCAACAATGGTTACAGGACCACCAGTTTGTTGATCAAAATCTTCAGCTGACGCATCAATCATTATGATCTTCCTCCTTTTTATCTACTTGGGGTTGTTCACCTTTACCCTTGGGGTTACGAATGAAGTGAACAATAAAGGTCACAATAAATACACCAACAATGAAAATTCCAAATTGTCCAGAAGGAATTTCAATATCAATTGCTGGAATGGTTAAGAATAATTTAATGGCAATCAGAAAGATCAACACGTAGGCCATCGGTTCCAATTCCGGAATTTTACGCATCAACCGCATGATAATTTCCGCAACCCCACGCATACATGCAATTCCAATGAAGCCACCAATTAACACAATCACTGGGTTAGAAGAGATGGCCAAAGAAGCCAATACAGAATCAATTGAAAAGACAATGTCAATAAATTCAATTTGGGCCACTACCATCCAGAACCTTTTGCGCCCTGTCCAGCGACTAGCTATTTTGTTCTGGCTTCTACGTCGTTTTTTGTTACCAGTCAACTGACTACGGAAAAAGCGGAAAGAAAGGTACATAAGATAGACTGCACCTAGTACTTTGATTTCCCAGAAATTAATTAAATACGTTCCAATACCGATGATTAGGAAACGAAATAAGTATGAACCCCAAATTCCGTAAAATAGTGATTCCTCTTGTTCCTTCAATGTTGGCAAAACACGGGTTTGAGCAGCTAGCACAATTGCATTATCTACTGACAGCAAACACTCTATTAAAACCAACGATAAAATTACTAACCAATCTTGACCTGATTCAATTACAGTTAACCAGTTATGACCATCAAAGAACGGTCCATATAGTTCACTTAAAAGTGACAATTAGTATCCCCCTTGTAATTCTTTCTGATCATATTTTACCAAAGCATTTGGAAAATATGCAGGGATTGGTGCAAAAATTTGTTTAAGACTTCCTTTAAAAGGAATCACTAATCGTTGACTTCTTCCATGCAATAACATGTGAGAAGCTGGCTCATTGCCATACAATGGATCACCGACAATCGGATGACCACTATAGGCTAAATGAACCCTAATTTGGTGTGTTCTTCCCGTTGCTAATCGTAACTTCACCAGACTTTGTCCATCTGCTACCCCTAACGTTTGATAAAAGGTCACTGCGGGCTGCGCACCAAGTCCACTTACTTTTCGCTTGCGTGGATCATCCGGATCTTTTCCAATTGGCCAGTCAAAACAACCGGTCCCATTAGGTATTTCTCCGTTGACGACTGCCAGATACTCCCTATGAATTTGATTGGTTGCAATTAACCGGTCTAGGACTGGCACTACTACAGGATTTTTGGCTACAATCAACGCTCCGCTAGTTGCTTGATCAATTCGATGAACCATATATGCCGCGTCACTTTTACCAGCTAAATATCCTGCGACATCATTCATCAATGTCCCAGTTTCTAAAGGCTGATTAGGATGGGTCTTTTGACCAGCTGGCTTGTTGACGACCAGCAAATCCCGATTTTCATACAATACTTTCAGTTGAGGATGAATGGTTTTTCGGTAATTTGATTGAGCGGTTCGAAACTCATCTCCATAAAAATGCATTGTAACCTTGTCACCAGGATAAACATTCTCATTCATATAACGGTATTGATGATTAAATTCTATCTGGTGTCGACTCCGCAGATAATGAATAAACCTGTTTGGCAGAAGCCATTGTTGATGTAATAATTGGCGTACCGAAATCGTTGCTTGATTTGGCATTAGTTCTTCTTCAATTGTCCAACGCGCTTTTACCAAAAATTTTCTCCTTAAAATCATTTCAATTATTGTAATTATATAGCGTATAATAAACCCTGAGTTATAAAAATGGGAGGCGAAATTGTGCTTAGTTCAGTTAAAATTAACGATCATGGTTACTGGGTAAGTGTTTTTGAACCATTACCAAACGAACGAGAAGAACTATTTGATAAATACGAAGTGACCCAAGAGCTACTGGACTATGCTATTGACCCTTACGAAAAGGCACGGGTAGAAGTTGATCCCGACGCAGGAGTTACATTACTGATTTTTGATGTTTATATTCCTACCCATGAGTTGTCGGCTCCACAAACTGCACCAATTGGTATCATGTTAACTACCAATAATGTTTTAACATTTACAAATGCTCAAACAAATTTTGTAAATGGAATTATTGCTCGACAACTGGATAAACTTAAAAAACGCGATGCGCAAACTGACCAATTTGATTTTATTTTGCCGATTCTCTATCAATTATCAACGGCTTACTTTGGCCCCATCCGCAGGGCTGACCAACAACGGCGAGAAATTCAAAAAAATTTGCAACACCGCACTGAACGCAAAGCCATTACTGAATTCATGGAAATTGAAACTGGTTTAGTTTATATTCTTACTTCATTACAAGGTAACGTCTCATTGCTTCAAGAGTTTAAACGGCGGTTTGCTAAACTAATGACCCGTCGGCAACGGAATGATTTAGATGATGTTATTGTCGAAGCTCAACAGGGGCTTGAAATGGCACAAATGACATCAGACGTTTCTACACGAGTTTCTGATGCATACAGTAAGGTTCTGGATAGTAACCTAAACCAAACCATGAAGTTTTTAACTGTTTATTCAATTGTCTTGGCAATTCCACCCATTGTATCAGGATTTTATGGTGAAAACGTTAAGTCTCTGCCATTTGCACAAAATGATTTTGCATGGCAGATCACTATCATCATTACCCTAATTTTAATGGCGCTTTCCATTTGGTTCGTCTTTAATCGGCATTGGTGGAAGTGATCATTGCTATTGTTCGCAAGTCATGCTAAAATTCTAACAATATTTATGCCTATATAATTCCGTAATATGGTCGGACGTCTCTACCTCATGCCGTAAATATGAGACTATAAGCACTTTTGAAGTAACGAGTCCGGGCTAATGGACTCGTTTTTTTATTAAGGGAGGATTATTTTGAATCGTCAAATTGTACACGAAGCACCAACAACTAATTTTGGGAAAAATTTATTATTAGGTTTTCAACATTTATTAGCAATGTATTCTGGTGACGTGTTAGTTCCGTTACTGATTGGGAATTTTTTACATTTTAACCAAACGCAAATGACCTACTTGGTTTCTATCGATATTTTTATGTGTGGTATCGCAACCCTCTTACAATTACACCGCACACCACTCATGGGAATTGGTCTCCCAGTTGTTCTTGGTTGTGCCGTACAATCGGTCGCCCCACTAGAATCTATTGGAAGTAAGATGGGCATTACATATATGTATGGTGCGATTATCTGTGCCGGTATTTTTATCTTCTTAATCGCTGGTTTCTTTGCCAAAATGAAAAAATTATTCCCACCAGTTGTTACTGGATCATTAATCACTGTTATCGGTTTTACATTGGTACCAGTTGGCTTCCAAAACCTTGGCGGCGGAACTGCAACAGCAAAATCTTTTGGTAGTACTCAAAACTTGGTAATCGGTTTTCTAACAATTATCATTATTGTTCTTATCAACCGGTTTGGAAAAGGATTTATTAAATCCATTGCCATTCTATTAGGAATCTTAATTGGTTCCCTGGCAGCCGCTGTTTGGGGAATGGTTTCAACCCAACCAGTGACAAGTGCTGCCTGGTTCCACTTGCCACGCTTCTTCTACTTTGGTGTTCCAACGTTTAATACCGGAGCTATTATTACAATGATGTTAGTGGCAATCACCACCATGATTGAATCCACTGGTGTTTACTTCGCCCTAGCAGAAGCAACCCACCAAAATATTACTGAAGATGATATGAAACGTGGCTACCGTGCTGAAGGAATTGCTGCTATTTTAGGTGGCTTGTTCAACACATTCCCATATTCCACCTTCTCACAAAATGTTGGCGTCCTTAAAATGTCTGGTGTCCGCACCCGTCGTCCTGTTTACTATGCTGCTGTCTTGCTATTAATTTTAGGACTGTTGCCTAAAGCAGGAGCATTAGCAACGATGATTCCTGATCCTGTTTTAGGCGGTGCCATGGTTGTAATGTTTGGAATGGTTGGTATCCAAGGAATGCAAATTCTCCATAAAGTTGACTTTTCAAAAAATAGTAATTTAATGGTATCTTCACTTTCCATTGGCTTAGGTTTGGGAGTAACCGTTTATCCACAAATTTTCCAGCACCTCAACACTGAACTTCAAATTATCCTTGGTAACGGTGTTGTTATGGGGAGCCTAGCCGCTGTCATCCTAAACTTGATCCTAAATTATGATGAATTTAAATCATCCAAGAAATAGTTATGATTTTAAACACTCCTAATTGATTGAGATGTATAATAGGTTTTATACACAGTTATAATCAAAGGAGTGTTTTTTATGGGAAAATTTAATCGACTTAGTTCTGATTGTACGGCAATTATTGTCGGCAAAAAAGCTTCTATTGACGGTTCAACAATTATTGCAAGAGATGAAGATGCGCACACGGCCATCAATACAAAGAAATTTGTTGTAGTCCCCTCCAAAGATTATGATTTAACTTACAAGTCTAAGTACACTGGTTTAGAAGTTCCGGTTAAGGGTCACGGATATCGTTATACAGCTACTCCAAATGGCAACCCTAGTGAAGGCGACTGGTTTGAAGCTGGTATTAACGAGAAAAACGTTGCAATGTCCGCTACTGAAACTGAATTAACTAATCCGCGGGTTTTAGGACATGATCCACTGGTGGAAAATGGGATTGCTGAAGACGCAATGGTGACCCTTGTTCTTCCTTTTGTTAACAGTGCTCGTGAAGGTGTTCAACGACTGGGAGCATTAATTGAAAAGTATGGTACTGCCGAAACAAATGGGATTGCTTTTAGCGATAAAGATGAAGTATGGTACATGGAAACTGCTGGTGGTCACCAGTGGGTTGCGGAAAAGCTACCAGATGATGCCTACGCAATTTGTCCGAATATCATGGTGATCGAAAATATTGAATTTGGTGATCATGACAATTTTATGCATTCTGAAGGCATCCGCGACTTTGTTAACAAGTACCATCTTAATCCAAATCCAATTGACTTTAACTTCCGTAATATTTTTGGTTCACAAAACGAAGCGGACAGTTACTATAACACCCCGCGGACTTGGTATGGTCAAAAACTATTCAATCCAAGTGTAGAACAAGAACCAACTAGTCAAAACATGCCATTCTGTCGGAAACCGGAAAAAAAGATTGCCATAGAAGACGTCCAATACTTTTTGAGTTCACATTATAACGGTACAAAGTACGATCCATTTGGCACTCATTCATCTGGTGACGAAAAGGATCAAAAGAAGTTCCGTTCCATTGCCTTGGATCGTAATCAAAGCTCTTGTATTTTACAAATTAGAAATGACGTCCCAGCTAATATGGCTGCAGTTCAGTGGATTGCTTTTGGATTCTACAACTACAGTCCATACGTACCGTTCTACACCAACATCATTGATACCCCTGCAAATTACAAATTTGCACCAGATAAATTCAATATGGATAGTGCTTATTGGATGTATAAATTATTGCCGGTAATTATTGAACCGAAGTACCATCAATTCATTAATGAGGTCAATGCCTACCGTGATGACGCTCAAAGTTATGCAGTAGGACGATTAGATTCGGTAGATGAAAAGGCTAAAACATTAACTGGTAGTGATCTTCAAGAATTCCTAACAAATGAAAATATTAAAACTGCTGATCATATTACTGAAAGTACCACTAACTTGATTGACAGTCTCATTCATCAAACATTATTATCTTCTAAGATCGCTTTTAACTTAGGTGATGGGCTTTAAAAAACAGAGCGCCTGATGACGAGGAAGTATACTACAACTTCCTGGACGTCTCAGACGCTCTTATTTTATTTTCTGTTATAAAATTCGAACTTGATATCATTCTCAGTCATTACCAATTTAGATAAGCTCCCATTATCTGGCCGTTTAGTAATGTCGTATTTTCCTTCGCCAAATCGTTCTACCAAACTCAAACAGGTATTCCCATGGCTAACCCAAAGAATATTCGCTCCGTCTGGCACTTGAACATTTTTAATCAGTTCAATTCCTTGATCCATACGGTGCCAATACTGTTGATTGTTTTCTGCATCATGAAATGGGTCAGCATCATGGAGCCAATCCTTTGCTGTTCCAATCGAGTGTTGAGAAACGATTTCTTTAAAAGTTTTTAATCCGTGCGGTGCACCAGCCATGTACCATGCTTGGTCCATGTTAGTGCCTTCGTAGACGCCATAAAATTCTTCTCGGAAAAATGGTGAAATCGTTGGTGACTTTACTGAATTAGCACCATTACCATCTAAAATAGTCTGACAAGTTTCAATTGCCCGTGGTAAATCTGAACAAAATGCTGCATCAAAATGCGTATTCTTTAAACGTCGCGCGACTTGCACAGCATCTTGCTTTCCCTTTTTGGTCAATGGAGAGTTACTCCACCCTTGGAGTTTATTATAAATATTATAGTATGTTTGCCCGTGTCTTACTAAATATATATTTTTAATCATTATGGCATCCCCTTCATAATTTATGCTTATTTTAACACCAAACTTAATGTTACCTTACTAAATCAGCCACACTTTCTTCATATTTAATCGATATGATTATTTACATGAAGGGAAGGATGAATTTATGAAGTTAAGACAAGCGAATGCAACTACTAATATTGCCGCTGCACAAATCATCGGTTTGTCAGGAAAAAATGTTATTGTCAAAACCGAAAGTGGTCAAATTTTAAGACTCCCTCTATCTCCTAAAAAACAACATGATCAAGTTTTTCTCGCCTCATTGAAAGATATTTGGCACAATAAAATTTGGATCCCCGTTAACACTCACCTGCACCAGCTCTTTCAGTTTGATTGGTTAATGGAGCCAGTTAGAGCAGATCATTAAGATTATGCAACAGTTTAACTGATATCCCTTGTTTTTTCCCGAATGTGTTAAAATGAATATCGTTGATATTTTCGCTAAATAGGCGATATTACCTATTAAATAATCGAAATTCTGGAACTGCGAGGAATTACCTAATGAAAAAAATAGGTCAACTTGTGGACACCCGGATTGGCTTTTGCGGCCTCCTGGTAGTCCTTTTTTGGTTTAAAACGCTCATTGCGTACTTTACCGATTTCAAACTAGGTGCTACTGGTATTGTCCAATACACCATCTTACTTTTAAATCCATTAGCAACAACTCTTTTCTTATTTAGTCTTGCTTTTTATTTCAAACGCTCCCGGTTTTTCTATCCGGTTTTAATGGGTTTAGATATTCTCAATACGTTATTACTGTACTTAAATGTCATTTACTATCGTGAATTTACAGATTTTATGACTATCGCCACAATGACAGGTTATTCCAAGGTTAATGAAGGATTGAGTGGTAGCTCACTTGCTTTAACCAACGTCCATGACTTGTTATATTGGATTGATATTGTTGTAATCCTTATTTTGATGATCTTTAAGAAAATTAAGTTTGATCCGCGAGCAATTAGTGGACGCCTTGCCTTTTCTTTTACATCATTATCCGTATTACTTTTTGGTATCAACTTAATGGTCGCTGAATTCAACCGTCCCCAATTACTAGGACGTACTTTTGACCGTTCCTATATCGTTAAGTATCTCGGTGTAGATGCATTTACCGGTTATGATCTTGCTAAGTCTGAACATACTAACAGCATGCGTAAGAGCGCCAAGAAGTCGGAATTACTTACTGTTAAAAAGTTTACCGATCACCACTTTGCTCCAGCTAATCCTAAAATGTACGGTATTGCTAAGGGGCGAAATGTAATTGTTATTCACTTGGAAAGCTTCCAACAGTTTTTAATTGACAAGAAAATCAATGGCCAGGAAGTTACTCCTTTCCTTAACTCGCTTTATCATGGCAAAGACACATACGCCTTTGATAATTTCTTCCACCAAGTTGGTCAAGGGAAAACCTCAGATGCTGAAAACATGCTTGAAACTAGTACTTTTGGTCTCCCTCAAGGATCATTGTTTGCCACATTAGGGAGTGATAATACTTTTGAAGCTGCTCCTGCTATCTTAAACCAGCGTGCCGGCTATACTAGTGGTGTTTTTCATGGTAACGTTGCCAGTTTTTGGAACCGAAATAATGTTTATAAAAATCTTGGTTTTCAATACTTCTTCGATGCCAGCTATTTTGATACATCTGGTGATAAAGCAATGGGATATGGTCTGAAGGATAAGTTGTTATTTGCAAATTCCATCAAATATCTACAAACTCTTCAACAACCGTTCTATGTTAAGTTTTTAACGGTTTCTAATCACTTCCCATTCACTTTAGATGATGAAGATAAAGATCCAAATTTCCAAACAACTAATACCGGTGATTCCACGGTTGATGGCTACTTCCTAACAGCCCATTACCTAGATCAATCATTACAAGAATTCTTTGCATACTTGCAAAAAACTGGTTTAGACAAAAAGTCTGTCATTATGATTTATGGTGACCACTATGGTATTTCTAATTCTGAAAATAAGAATCTAGCAAGTGTCCTAGGAAAGAGTGCTGATAATTGGACCGACTTTGATAATGCCCAATTGCAGCGGGTACCAATGATGTTTGTAATCCCTGGATCTGGCGGTCATGGTGGAATAAATCATACCTACGGAGGAGAAATTGACGTTCTACCAACCTTATTACACCTCTTAGGAATCAGCTCTAAACGGTACATTATGTTTGGAACAGATCTGTTTAGCGCTCAGCATAGTCAAACTGTTGCCTTCCGTAATCATGATTTTGTAACTCCGCGTTACACCAGTGTTAACAGTACTATTTATGACAACCGTACGGGTAAGGAAGCTAAATTAACGGCTAAACAAAAGAAGAGACTCGAAGCTCAACAAAAGCTAGTTAATAAAGAATTACGTCTCTCTGACTCACTCAATGAAAAGAACTTGCTACGTTTCTATACTCCAAAAGGTTTCAAAAAGGTTAACCCTAAGAACTATAACTACTCTAATGGTCTTAAGAAAGCCAAGGCAATTGAAAAGAAGAAAGGCACTAAATCCACTAGTATTTATAGTGAAAATGGCAACCGTTCAACTGTTAACGATTACTCAACAACTGCTCCTGAACAAAATCATTCACGTACCGATTCAAACCGGATTAAGATTACCAATCAGGATGCTAATAATAATTAATATATTTGGGAGATAATATGAAGTGACCTCCTTAATTGTTAATGCAGGGATTTAGACACATAATTAATGTATAGCGAAAAAGCATTAGTTAAGGTCGTTACCCTAAACAA
>NZ_JACJKU010000200.1 GCF_016901675.1 Limosilactobacillus coleohominis | reverse complement strand
GGTTCTCATTACTACCGCGTTCATGTGGTGAATAAGCATGGGCAAAATAAACCGGAGTACCAGTTTGCCGTTCAATTGTCTGATAGTTAGCGAACTCTTTACCATGATCCACGGTCAGCGTCTTGAGCTTGTCTTGAAGTTGACTAGCTAGTTCAAGTACGGCTTGAGTCATGGACTGACTGTCGCGGCCATGGAGCCGTTTAACAATTGTCAGGCGACTCTTACGCTCCACAAAAGTAGCCACAGCTTGACCTTTACGTTTGCCAGAAAGTACGGTATCAGCTTCAAAGTGGCCGA
>NZ_JACJKU010000199.1 GCF_016901675.1 Limosilactobacillus coleohominis | reverse complement strand
TAGCTTTAAGTATCATTTGAGTAACGGCCCTATTGAGGGAACTAACAACAAAATTAAGGTTATTAAGCGAACGGCTTATGGTTTCAGAAATTTTTATCATTTTAGAATTGGAATATTGATTGCATTAAAAAACTCTCACTTAACAGTTAGTTCTAATTGCAAAACAAAAAACAGCCCAAGCAAAATGACTGCTTGAACTGTAAATTTTATGGCTCTACATCATTTAGTGTTGGTTTAACAAAATCGTGAAATTTTCGCTAAATTGGTATAGTTTTACGAGTTACATACTTTTAGGGTATGTGACTCTTTTATT
>NZ_JACJKU010000198.1 GCF_016901675.1 Limosilactobacillus coleohominis | reverse complement strand
AGGGCAATTACCGTGTGTGTATTTTTTGGGGTAATTGTCCTTTTTTATTGTCATCATATACAAAAACGGCACTGATGAAAACTCATCAGTACCGAATAGTGTAGAACCGATAAAACATGCTAACTATTGCTAAGTGATTAGATATTGTGTTATTTAGATTGTTCCTTCTTATATAAGATATTAGGAGGAAACAGTATCTGTAAAATTAATTGGTTAATGGGCGCATTTTATATTTTATTTATGAGAACTCCTGGAATCATGTCTATATATAAGATGTTTCGTTATATTGAGTCGAGAAAATAATAGGTTATATG
>NZ_JACJKU010000197.1 GCF_016901675.1 Limosilactobacillus coleohominis | reverse complement strand
AATTTTTTTGAGGCGTCGAGTTGTATCTTTAACAATAAGTTTTCTCTTTGTAGGGCTTGATTTTGCTTTTGAAGCTGACGAAGCTGTTCTTCTTGGCTCTTGTCGTGATAGTTGACCATGCTTAGGTCTCCTTCCTTGGCGTAACCCCAAAAGGGCCTGCGGCCCTCGCTTATTATAAAGGCATTCCCATTGATAAACCGCACTAGGAGAGCGGTAACCAAAGTGAATACAAGTTTCGGGAATTGACGCCAAATTTTCTTGTTTCCACTTTATCAGATTCAGCCGAAAATCCCCAGTTACTTTCGGTGGATTCAGTAATG
>NZ_JACJKU010000196.1 GCF_016901675.1 Limosilactobacillus coleohominis | reverse complement strand
CATCCTTTCATATAGGTTTGGTTCACTTAATATGATACCTGATGTCACGCCGAATGGCGTTTTTTTATTTACCACCAACTGGGTGGCTAACTTCATTCTATAATCCACCTTCTTTCGTTTATTAATAACGGAAGGAGTTTTTGATATGCAACCAAAAGAATTTTTAGTAAGATTGAACGTTTGTCGAGGAATTGGTATTGTATCGAAATATCAGGTTCTACACTATTCGGTACTGATGAGTTTTCATCAGTGCCGTTTTTGTATATGATGACAATAAAAAAGGACAATTACCCCAAAAAATACACACACGGTAATTGCCCT
>NZ_JACJKU010000195.1 GCF_016901675.1 Limosilactobacillus coleohominis | reverse complement strand
GGCAGATTGTAAAATTTAAGTTGAACATTTAAGTGGACAGAAAAACCCATCAAGGTCTTTAATGGTGTTACCTCAACATTCCATTAGAAAGAAGGACCTTAATGGGCACCACTATTTTATCATTCCAGAACCGTGTTGTCATTGAAACGCTTCATAGTGAAGGACGTTCCTTGCGATACATCGCTAACTACTTAGGCTTTAGTAAGACCACCATCTTTAACGAACTTCACCGGCTCAACGGTGAGTACCAGGCTGAGCTAGCGCAAACTGACTTTGAACAAAAGGTTAGTCAACGGGGGCGGAAGTCTTCGCTCACTAAAAACCTTAAACACTTGGTCGAGGAAAAGAT
>NZ_JACJKU010000194.1 GCF_016901675.1 Limosilactobacillus coleohominis | reverse complement strand
GATGGCATTACCAACATCGTGCTTGGCGTAAACTGTTGCGCAAAGGAAAGATCAGACAAAGCATGTCCCATCGAGCAACATGCTTAGATAACGCCGCTTGCGAAACAGTCTTTAGTAAATTGAAAGCGGAAATCGGTGCCGATACACGTTATCGTAATCAAGATGAATTAAAACAAGCGGTTAAAGAGTGGCTTCACTTCTATAATGAACGACGCATTCAAGCAAAACTAGGCAACCCAACACCGCTTCAATATGAGCAGTATCTAGTTGCCTAGAAAAATATTTATTCAATTATTAAGCCAGAATATTCAACTTCCAACTTTTTGGGTACACGTCAGCTTCCTTAAATG
>NZ_JACJKU010000193.1 GCF_016901675.1 Limosilactobacillus coleohominis | reverse complement strand
CAATTAAGACATTTAAGTGGCCGTGAATTCAGATACCAATTGATTTGAACCAGTTGGTAATCACTTAGTTCTTCAATGGCTTGTCCCTTGGGAATAAACCGTCGCAAAACTCGGTTACGGTTCTCATTACTACCGCGTTCGTGCGGTGAATAGGCATGGGCAAAGTAAACCTGAGTACCCGTTAGCTGTTCAATTGCCTGATAGTTAGCGAACTCTTTACCATGATCCACGGTCAGCGTCTTGAGCTTGTCTTGAAGTTGACTAGCTAGTTCAAGTACGGCTTGAGTCATGGACTGACTGTCGCGACCATGGAGCCGTTTAACAATTGTCAGGCGACTCTTACGCTCCACAAAAG
>NZ_JACJKU010000192.1 GCF_016901675.1 Limosilactobacillus coleohominis | reverse complement strand
ATTGTCAGGCGACTCTTACGCTCCACAAAAGTAGCCACAGCTTGACCTTTACGCTTGCCAGAAAGCACGGTGTCAGCTTCAAAGTGGCCAAATTCCTGGCGAGTTTCGATTTTATGAGGACGCTCCTCAATTGAGCGGCCGTAACTGAATGTACCCCGCTTTTCTTTAGCGCGATGGCGACGTATTCCATGATCAGGCAAATCAGATAACTGCACATCAAGCCATTTTTGATCAATCCAGTTATAAACCGTCTTGTAGGCAATCCCAACCACATGGGCAACTTGTTCAGGGGACCACTTCTGGACTTGAATCTTTTCCTCGACCAAGTGTTTAAGGTTTTTAGTGAGCGAAGACT
>NZ_JACJKU010000191.1 GCF_016901675.1 Limosilactobacillus coleohominis | reverse complement strand
TCTAAATTTCAAGAATAAGTTAGCCACTAAGCTGAAATAAATAGCACTGACCAATTAATTATTGGTTGATGAGAACGTGACATCTCTTGATAGAATGCTTTACAGTAAACATCCATTGCAGAACGTCCATTAAATATGGCTCGTGGATAGTGATTCATCCAGTTATTGGTCGCTATAATCTGGGCACTACTATAATCATTAATAGCTTGGCCCTTAGTAATCTCCTTCCGGAGAAAACGATTATTGATTTCATTGGATCCGCGTTCCCAAGGAGAATATGGGTCAGTGTAAAAAACATGGTCATGAACTCGCGTTAACTCACTAAATTCAGAACCATTATCAGAAGTAATTGTTTTAA
>NZ_JACJKU010000020.1 GCF_016901675.1 Limosilactobacillus coleohominis | reverse complement strand
TTTAAGACCCTTGAAGGGACCGTCCACGCAATTCGCAATGTAACACTGAAACTACACCCCGGTGAAGTTCTCGCATTAGTTGGTGAATCTGGTTCCGGTAAATCTGTAACCACCAAAACCGTCATGCAGCTATTGCCTAAGAATGCAGAAGTGGTTAGCGGTAGTGTGGAATATGAGGGTCGTGACTTATTAAAGCTGCCTGAAAAGGAATTACAAAAACTGCGGGGAAATGATCTTGCAGAAATTTTCCAAGATCCGATGACTGCTCTTGATCCAACCATGCGGGTTGGTAAACAAATCATGGAACCCCTACTACAACACCAGGACATTAATAAAGAAGACGCGAAGAAAAAAGCGTTAGCAATTATGGAAAAGGTGGGAATCGTCAATGCTAAAGAACGGTTTAAAAACTTTCCATACCAGTTTTCTGGTGGGATGCGGCAACGAATTGTAATTGCCATGGCTTTGATTTGTCACCCCAAGGTTTTAATCGCGGATGAACCAACGACTGCCCTTGACGTTACCATTCAATCACAAATTTTAAAGCTAATTAAGCAGTTGAAGGACGAGTTGGGGACAGCAGTAATTTTCATTACTCATGACCTGGGTGTAGTTGCTGGGATAGCTGATCGGGTGGCGGTAATGTACGCTGGACGAATTCTTGAATTCGGATCTGTTAATGATATCTTTTACCACCCCCAACATCCATACACAGTTGGCCTATTAAAATCGACACCAACAATGGAGATGGGTGGTGGTGATCTCGAATCGATCCCAGGAACACCACCAAACCTAATTAACCCACCAGCTGGTGACCCATTTGCTTATCGTAATCGGTATGCCCTAAAGATTGATTTTAAGAAATTACCACCATTCTTTAAGGTCAGTGATACTCATTACGCGGCAACTTGGCTATTGGACAAACAAGCACCAAAAGTTCATTTAACGGATAAGCTTGATCAACGTCGTCAACATTATGCAAAGCTCGTTGAAAAGGAGGCCCATTAAGATGACCGAAAACCTAGTAGAAGTTCATCATTTAAAAAAATATTTCCACCAAGGACGTCCTGATGAAGTCCATGCGATTGATGATGTTTCCTTTAACATTCAACGTGGTGAAGTCTTTGGCCTAGTAGGTGAATCAGGTTCAGGTAAGACAACAACCGGGCGGTGCATTTTAAATCTATATCAGCCAACTTCTGGTGACATTATTTATGACGGTGAGGACGTCACTAAACTAAAGGGACGTCAAAAATTAAAGGAATTTCATCAAAAAACTTCAATGATTTTTCAGGACCCATACTCTTCTTTGGATCCCCGGATGTCAGTTCGTGACATTATCGCTGAAGGACTTAAAATTCACCAAAAGATTACCAATCGTCAAGAACTTGATGAAAAAGTCGCGGAGACCATGAAATTGGTTGGGCTAACACCAGACCTTATGAATAGGTATCCGTATGAATTTTCAGGTGGTCAAAGACAACGGATCGGAATCGCCAGATCACTTGCGGTTGAACCAGAATTTGTTGTTGCTGACGAACCATTATCAGCTTTGGATGTTTCCATTCAAGCACAAATTGTTCAACTCATGGAACACCTCAAGGAGGTTAGAAATTTAACTTACCTTTTTATTGCTCATGATATTTCGATGGTTAAATATATTTCTGACCGTATTGGAGTTATGTATCATGGCAAGCTTTTGGAATTAGGAACAGCAGATGAAATTGTTAATCACCCACTGCACCCATATACACAGAGTTTATTATCTGCGGTTCCAGTTCCAGATCCTACTTATGAACGAGTACGAAAACAATTTACTTATGATGAAGAACCAGCAAATGTACCTTTACGCGAAGTCAAGCCAGGTCATTATGTTGCGTTGGCTTAAGAAATAAATTAAAGAGGGAGAGTGTTTATTATGGCAGTTCAATATAAAAATGCTCGAGTTTTTAATGGCCATGAATTTGTCAAAACAGATTTTACCGTTGAAGATGGCTATTTTAAAAACGTTGGTAAGAATAGTAACACTGATCAAAGCGTCGATTTAACAGGAAGGTTTGTGACCCCCGGCCTAATTAATGCTCATACCCATATGACAATTCCAGCTGACCCCTTCTATTGGACTAGTCGACCACAAAATACAGTTTCTAAAACAGTCTTAGCAATGCAAAATCTAAAAGAGGCGTTATCAGTTGGTGTAACCTACGTTCGTGATGTTGGCTCAACTGATAATGTTGACCTGACATTAATGAAACTTAACCTTCCTGACTTACCAGGAATTGTTGGTAGTGGTCGGGCCTTATCAATGACTGGTGGTCATGGTTCTAACAAGAGTGGTAATCCCGACGATGGAACTTTAGAGGTTGATGGTGTTGACGGCGTTCGCCAAGGTGCCCGGACGGTTTTAAAGGAGGGAGCGCGGAATGTTAAGTTAATGGCTACGGGTGGCGTAGCCTCACCAGGAGAAACACCATTTGATGTTCAGTTATCTGAAAAAGAAATGCATGCTGCCGTCGTTGAAGCCCACCATAAAGGATTCCCAACCGCTGCCCATGCTCAAGGAACTGAAGGAATTAAGAATGCTGTTCGCGCTGGAATCGATTCGGTTGAACATGCTATTTTTATGGATGACGAAGCGGTTGAGTTAATGAAAGAGCACGGGACTTTTGTTGTCCCAACATTGGTCGCTCCACGGGCGATTTATGAAAATCCTGACCACCTTCCAGATTTTATGGTAAAGAAAGCGCGCCAAGTTGCAAAAGCTCATCTTGCAAGTATCCGTAAGATTGTTAAGGCAGGTGTTCCCGTTGCAATGGGAACGGATGCCGGGACTCCATATAACACCTTCGGCCATTGGGTCGTTAATGAATTAAAAATGTATTTAGATGCGGGAATGACTCCGGAACAGGTATTAAATTCAGCGACAACCGTGGCTGCTAAATTGTTGCGGGTTGATGATCATGTCGGGAAAGTTGACAACGAATTTGAAGCAAACTTTGTTGTCCTTGATAAGAATCCATTCGATGATTTTTCAGCATTTGAACAAGCGGTTGCCGTTTATCGGAAAGGACGGCGAGTTGTTAACCGGTTGGATGTTAAATAAGGAGGATGATAATCATGAATGGTTTAAATGTTAATGACCTCGTTAATTTAACGAATACCGGTGCTTTGAAAACCCATTTGAGCGCTCGGGCATGGTTAACCGCCTGCGCCAACGCTGATGATCTTGAACATTATCGTTGGCAACTATGGTTTCAACCTCTTGACCAAACACCTGTAATGGTTGTTGAGACTAATAACCAACCTGGCTTTACCTTTAATGGTGACCACCAATTAGTTTACACGACGGTTAATACACAAACGAAGCACACGCGTCTTCATTTTTATGATGTAAAAAATTATGAAACAAGTAAGACGGTTTTATTAAAAGGCCACCAATTAAAGGTTTTGGAGAAACTTGCCGGTGGACAATTTTTGCTCGGTGGCAGAACACAACGACCAGATAAAGAACCGAATAAGCCTTGGCATGAACTCAAAGAGGTTCCCTATTGGTCAAATGAAGAGGGCCTGGTTGACCAAACAAGACGCCACCTGTGGGTGTTTAATTCGGCAACCGAACAATTAAATGATTTGCTACCTCAGGACTTTGATTGTTCGAATTATTGGTACCAAGATGGTCAACTCTTTTTATGTGGGGTAAGTTACAAAAATTCACGACCATTTAAGGATGGTCTGTATAAATATGATTTTGTCAATCAAGAATTACAGGAATTAGTTCGTCCTAATCAATATCGAGTAGATACTATTGCTCTCTTAAAGGATCAATTATTTGTTCTAGCAAGTAACTGCAAGATCTATGGGATGGGTGAGAACCCTAATTTCTACCGTTATTCTGGTCACACCCTGCATTTAGTAGCTAAATGGGACCACAATGTTGGCAATATTGTGGTTAATGATATGACCGTTGTTGGTGGTCACAGTAGCACTGTTAGTGATGGTAAGTTGTACTTTGTTTCAACCGTTATTGACCATACTGAGGTATATTCATTTGATGGTCAACATATTAATTTAACCTTTAAGTGGCCTGGTGCAGTTAATTCACTAGCTTCAGAAAATCAGCGACTTGTCTTCACTGCAACGACGGCTGATCAACCGCAACAGGTTTATCAATATGATGGTAGTGATTTGAGACAAGTAACGAAATATAATCGCTTCTTGCAAAAGCGGTCAGTGGCGACAATGCACGAATTTGAATATTATGATTCCACTAATCGTCAATGTCATGGATGGGTACTGTATCCGGTTAATTATCAATCTGGTAAGAAATATCCGGCAGTTCTTGAGGTCCATGGTGGTCCACGAGCAACTTATGGCACCAGTTTTTTCCATGAAATGCAAGTCCTTGCTAATGCCGGTTACTTTGTACTATTTACTAATTTACATGGTTCGGAAGGACAAGGAGATGAATATGCTGATCTGCGTGGTCGCTATGGACAAGTTGACTACGCAGATTTGATGGCATTTACAGATGCCGTTCTGAAACAGTATGTAGATATCGACCCGACCAAGGTTGGTATTACTGGTGGTAGCTATGGTGGTTACATGACTAACTGGGTAATTGGTCATACTAATCGTTTTAAAGCAGCGGTTAGTCAACGGAGTATTGCAACATGGGTTTCGATGATGATTTCCGACATTGGACCAGAATTTGTTACCGACCAGTTAGCAGCCAGTCTCGATCAAGAAAATGGTATGCAGACTTATTGGCAACATTCACCGTTATCCTATGTCCACAATGTCCAAACACCGACTCTTTTCCTTCATTCTGACCATGATTTCCGCTGTCCAATTCCTGAAGGTTACCAAATGTTTCAATCGATGAAGCTTCAAGGAGTGCCAACTAAACTAGTTGTCTTCCATGGCGCTAATCATGATTTGTCAAGGGATGGTCGTCCTGACCAACGGATGAAACGTTTGACTGAAATGGTAGCCTGGTTTAATAAGTATCTAAAGTAAGGAGGGACTAACAATGACAACAACATTATTTCATAACTGTAATTTATTCACTGGAACTAAAAATAAAGTAACTCCTGATGCCTGGTTTACGGTTGATGATGATACCGGTCGATTAACTGCATTAGGGACAGGTAACCAGCATGGCGAAGCAGATCATGTTGTGGATCTTCAAGGTCAGTATGTAATGCCAGGATTGGTTGACGCCCATACTCATATGATGATGGATGCTTTAACCAACAAGCTGTACTACCTTACGGAAACTGAAGTCACCTTGCAAGCATTAGAGAACCTCCGGTCAGCATTACGAGCTGGTGTTACCTACGTTCGTGATTGTGGCGCCGCGTTTGATGTTGATATTAAACTTAATAAGTATCGTGCTAAACACCCGTTTGTTGGACCGGAAATTTTACCCTCTGGTCGGCCAATGTCGATGACTGGTGGACATGGTGATTTTACAGAAGGTGAGCATGGTGAAACTACTTGGGGATACCTCGTTGATTCTCCAGAAGAAATGCGTCATGCAGTTCGGTTAGCTTTCAAGGAAGGCGCCAAAAATATTAAAGTAATGTCAACTGGTGGAATTATGTCAGCAACTGACCAGGTTGATGATACCGAATTAAGTCTGGAAGAATTAACAATGGCGGTTAAAGAAGCGCACTCTAAACACATGACGGTTGCCGCCCATGCTGAAGGAGCAAAGGGTATTCATAATGCAATTGTTGCCGGGGTTGATTCAGTTGAACATGGCTGTTACTTACGACCAGAAGATGTTGAATTAATGAAAGAAAAGGGAACTTACTTGACCCCAACGTTAATTGCTGGTTACACAATTCCTAAATTTGGTCAAGGTAAGCTTCCTCAATATATGTTAGATAAAGCGGAAGCTTTCTTAGATGACTTTTTTGAAAATGTTGGTCGCGCACTTCAGGCGGGTGTTAACCTTGCCTTTGGAACTGATTCGGGGACGCCCTTTAATGAATTTAAAGATGCACCGTTGGAACTCGGTTTGATGGTCAAGGCTGGGGCAACGAATTATCAAGCACTACATGCTGCTGGATTAGGCTCTGCAACTTTATTGCGGGTTGATAAGGATTATGGAAGTTTGGAAGAGGGCAAATTTGCCGATTTTCTTGTTTTGAAGGAGAACCCATTAGCTGATGTTAGTGCTGTTCAACAGGTTGATAAAAAGGTTTATCAGCATGGTCAGCAGAAATTCTAGGAGGTGAAAACTAATGGAACTAAACCGTAATAAGGTTGAGGAATATGCCCTTGACCACTGGTATGATTTTAAAGAATACCTAGAACATCCAAGTATTTCTGCACAAAATAAGGGGATTAATGAAACTAGTGATTGGTTAGTGCAAACCTTTAAAGATTTAGGAGCTAAAATCGCAACTAAATGGGATGACCAGGGTGGCAACCCGGTTGTTTTTGCCGAATTTAATGGCCATAGTGATTATACCGTTCTCTTTTATAATCATTATGATGTTCAACCACCTGAACCATTAGACGAATGGAAATCGGCACCCTTTAAGCCCACCGAAAAGAACGGAAAATTGGTAGCTCGTGGTGTTTGTGATGATAAAGGTGAATTAATGGCTCGCCTTGGTGTTGTTAAATACTTTAATGAGCATGGTGGTTTACCCGTCAATCTTAAGTTTTTCGTTGAAGGGGAGGAAGAAACTGGCAGTCAGCATGTTCCGCTATATGTCAATGCTCACCAAGATGAATTAAAAGCAGATGCTTGTATTTGGGAAGGCGGCGGCAAAAATTCGGTAGACCATTTTGAAGTCGTTGCAGGTGTCAGGGGCATTGTCAGTTTTGATATTAAAGTTAAAACGGCGAACGCTGATATTCACTCATCATTGGCAAGTTATGTTCCTAATGCTGCTTGGCGATTGTTAGAGGGCTTAGGTTCTCTCCGCGATTCTCACACGGGGAGAATCACCGTGAAGAATTTTTATAGTGATATTGAACCTTTAACAACTGACGAAAAGGCTGCCGTTGATGAAATGGATTTTGACGAAGATAATGTTAAAGAAACCTATGGACTAAAGCGACCACTGGTTACAAATCACCCCCGTGAGGAGTTGGTTAACGGAACGACCCTGACAATTAATGGCCTTTCTGCTGGTTATGAAGGCGCTGGGGTTAAAACAATTGTTCCAAAGGAAGCAAGTGCCAAACTGGATTGTCGATTAGCACCTAACCAAGAACCCAAGAAGGTAATGGAATTGCTTAAAGAGCAGTTAAGAGTAAATGGCTATGATGATTTTGAAGTACATCTTAATGTCGCGGAAGATGCTTGGCGGACACCAATGAACGACCCGTTCGTCCAACAAGCACTCAAAACTGCTCGGGTTGTATATGGTCCGATGACAAAGTTTGTCCCGAATACAGCAGGAGGCGGACCGGTTCAACCATTTGGAGAAACACTTAATCTGCCAGTAGTAATGGTTGGTGTTCATTACGCGAAGAGTGGTCCGCATGCTCCTAATGAACACATTCGCCTCAGTGATTACGCAGAAGGAAGTTATTATTTAGCCACTTTCCTCAATCAACTCGGTGAAAGTCACCAATAATATAAATTCAATCATTCATAATATTTAGCCTCTCAGGTTCAAAACAGCTGAACTTGAGAGGCTTTATTTTAAATTATTTGTAAAGTCAATTCATTCTGGTGGATGTAAGCTGATTCCTGAGACAACTTTTAAGAGAGCGTATAATGAATAAATCGTCTCTCAAAAGGAAGAAATTTTTACATGCCAACTCGTTACGACAAAGAATTCAAACAAAACATCATCAACCTATATAAACAAGGCGAATCAGCCGCCCAACTGGCCAGAGAATATGGCATTGGCTATTCAACCGTTCATAAGTGGATCCAGGGCCAAGCCAAAACTCAATCCGGTAAATCGCCAGACGAAATTAAAGCGATGAAAAAGCGGCTGGCTTCCCTGTCTGAGGAGAACGAAATCCTAAAAAAGCCCTGGGCTTCCTTGCGCAGAAGTAACCAATATTTTTGATTACATTCACCAAGAAAGCCATAACCACCAGGTAACTAAGATGTGCCGAATCCTCGGTGTTTCCAGAGCTCAGTATTATCGTTATCGATCCCCAAAGCCTTCAAAACGCCGGGCCGAAGATGAGGACTTAAAACAACGGATTCTGCGGATCTTTGCGGAATTCAAGCAGCGATACGGCGTTATGAAGATCCACCATGAATTGAATCTGGAACTTCAACCACTGCAGTGTCAGTGCAGCCCAAGACGGATTTCCCGGCTCATGAAGGAACTGGATATCCACTCCGTCCCCGTCAATAAATGGAAAGCGGCTTCGGCTTCCAAAACCAAGGTTGAACAGCGTCCCAACTTGCTTAAGCAGGATTTCTCGACCACTAGTCTAAATTAAAAATGGACCGCTGATATGACCTATATTCAAACGAAGCGTAATGGCTGGTGTTACTTATCAACCATCATGGATCTGCACTCAAGACGAATTATCGGCTATTCATTCTCAAAAAAGATGGATACTAATTTAGTCTTAAAGGCCCTGGAAAGCGCGGTTAAAAATCGAACCATTACTGGGGATCTGATTATCCACACAGACTTAGGATCACAGTACACCAGCGATGATTACAACCAACGGTTAACAGAACTACATATCCGCCACTCTTACAGCCGTAAGGGGTGTCCATACGATAATGCACCAATGGAATCTTTTCATGCTTCCCTCAAAAAGGAATGTGTTTATCCAGTGCCGGTCTTTGAGAATTATGAAACTGCCGCTGCTGTCCTTTTTGAATATGTGCATGCTTTCTACAATAGGAAGAGAATTCATAGTTCACTGGTCTCCCAGACCCCCTTACAAGTTGAAATCGCAACACTTACGAGCCAGATGGCCGCCTGATTTAATGCTTTCCATGGCTCAAATAAGTTATTAATAACGATTAATGATTTATTTGGGCTGTGGAAAGTAAACGCGGTTCTGAATGTCTCTTAAAACCTGTCTCAAATATTGACTTCAATCCACTTTTAATTTTTTAAAAACGTCGTTTGTAAAATTAAGTTAGAAATATAAAAAAGCCATTTGTGATAGACTTTTGAATAACCACAAACAAAAGTAAAGGAACATCACAAATGACCTACAAGCATCTTACCACACGTGAATTAACTCTCATAGCTACAAGGTACTAAGGCTTATCAAGCTGCTAAGTTACTCAAACGTGGAAATTATTCGAGTATTTGATAATAGGATGGATGCATTGGCAATTTTGTTAGAGTATCTAGAGAAGAAGGAGAAGTAATAGTTGCTACTGTTTGGTAGTACTTATTGCTTCTCCTTGTTTAGTGGAATTAATAATAGAAGTAGATGATGATTTTATAATGAGGGACCATCGTCTGGTTGTTTATAATTAAATGATTGCTGTGCAATGCGTTGTCGTTCTTTCTTTAATGCTTCTTTGTATTCTCGTTGTTTTGTTAGTGTCCAAGCCCAATTTGTAATTGGCAGCTGTTGATGGATTTTTTTGACTAATTCAACATTAGGATCGGTAGGTAGTGACAAAGATTCTATAGCATATTGTAAAGTAAGTTGGTCTTTTAAGTTTCTTTGAAATTCAGTAGTTGAGACAACTTCAACTGTGTCATTGTTGTGCTTTTTAAATATCCATTGTTCTTTATTCATTGTCTGAATCCTCCTGCTCCGCTTTGTGGTAAAGCCAAGCAACTAAAATGCTAATTACGATTAAAGCAATTACACTTACAACTGGATGTTGCTTGAACCCCTTAAACCAAAGAATAAATCCTGAAAAGATGCCGGCACTTAATGTAGCAATCATTAACCAGAATAAAGCAACAACAATTTGACCTAGTTGAGAAATTTTATCGTCAAGCTCATTTAATTGGCCATTCATATCGTTCATTTTTCGTTTAATGGGTGCTTCTTGATCGTTGATTGCTTTTGCTAATTGGTTAAATTGTTTTTCAATCGATTCACGTTGAACGTTACCAATATATTCGCCTAGCTTATTATTAGTCTTTTTTTCAACAACCGCCCTTAATTCTTCGATCGTTGAAGCATCAACCATGATCTTCTTTTTCTGAACATAGGTAGCTATCTTTTTAAGGAGTGTTTGAACACCAGTGGCAAAAGTAGCTTGACCTTCCTGAACTTTGCCGATTAGTTGATTAGTTGTATCGAAATTACGAACATATTCGACTAGCAGCTTTTGTTGTTCATCTGGTTTATCTTCCAAGGCCTTAACACGATTTAGTAATGATTGAATAACTGCTTGATCACCGCGGACATCATCAACCTTAGAACCTAGGGCCGCCAATGTCGTGTTCGTGTTGCTTAATGATTGGTTGAGGTTGCTTTGGCTCATGCCTTGCTGTGTGGCGAGATTGTTTTGGTTGCTTAGCACATTGGTTAATGTTTGACCGTTGTTTCTTACTTGATTTGTCAGTATTTCGGTTTGCTTCTTTACGATTTTGACGTCTGATTTGATTTCGTTGACGTTGGTTGTCAAGTTTCCGCTTTTTGGTTTCTGCGTCATAGGTGCTGGTGTCGAATTGTTGTTCTTTGCTGGATGTGTATTGCTGAATTGATTTCCTCGATTGATTGCCATATTTATCATCCTCGCTTTCTTCATCTAGAAATCGTTGATTAATCTGTTGCTGTAACAATTGCTGTTGACGTAACTGTTGCAATTGTTCAGCATTTGTTTGTCGTGAAGTGTCAGGGTTAGTTTCAGTTTGTTCTTGGATACTTTGCTGATTCTTTCTCTGGCGTTGCTTAAACTCTTGCTGAATAGATTGTGGGGTAAATGAAAGGCCAAGTCCTCGTTTACCTCCACCTTTAGCATAGCCAAAATCACGAGCCGAATGAGAAGTAAAGTCGTCTCCAATAAATGTATACGTAATTGCGTCACGATAGATCTTTTTGCCGTGCTCATCTTTACCAATTGAAGCTTGGCGATGTTTAACTTTAACCCCGTTATTAGCTTCTAAGACTGTTTCAAAGTCTTCAAAATTATCGGTATTATTGAAGGCATCGAGAATGCGTTCTTTTAGATCTTCTTTCCAAATATAACCACCACGTTCGTCAATTTTAACGGCTTTAGAGTTAACTAAATTAACTTGATTTTCTTTAACTGGCTTAAATTCGCGGCCAGTTAATTTTTTAAAATTTTTAGTCATGTAGTTATCAAAATTATTACGGATTCCTAGATAATGGACTAGCTTTTTATTTTTGGTGACGGTTCGGGAGTTAACACTAATTAGATTAGTATCAAGTACTTTTCCATTGGTAAGAACTGAATTACAGGAAACGTGGACATGGAGATTTTTACCCTCAGAATCACACTGGACTGCTTCTAAATATTGAGCAGTTGATGGCAATAGCTGATGCAAAAAGTCATTAACTAACTTTAATGCTTGTCGGGCTTGTTGAAGTAAATTTTGTTTAGTCGGATTAAATTCTTGTTGACTAAAGCTAAAAATTAAATGATAAACTTGAACCTTCTTATTTGGATTTTTTGCTCGTTGTCGTACTGCCCAATACTGATCGGCAAGATAACGAGCATTAACTTTATTAGCATAATCACCATAGACATTTTGCCCGTTAAATAAAAGTGAACGGTGACTAGTTAGTTCAGTATTATGGGCTTTCTCATTAATTAAATAGTTAAGATTTGCTCCAGCATTAGTTGAACTAATAACTTTAACAATGCTCATTAATATCACTCCGCAGTTGATCGATTCTTTTTGTTACGGTGTTAAAGGCATCAATCAGTTCTTTTCCTAGATCGTTATTAGGATACTTATTAATATAGTGGGCGATTTGATTAATATTATTAAAAACTTGAGTCCGTGTTAACGTATCCATAATGTATTTTCGACTAGCAAGCAACTGCATCTCACGGTTAGCAGTTGCTTGCTGCCGACTGAGCGCCGTCGTCAGAGTAACGTCATCAATGTTATCTAAGATCTTACGAATCAGTTCGTTGACGTTGTACCCTGTCTTGGCGCTCAACGATGATAAGTGTTGGTCTTGCTGTTCCGTAATTCTAATGTGCTTGTTTACCAACTTCGCCATTATAATTCCTCCACATCAAGAATAATTTGAGAGTTCGAAAGGTCCTTTGACCTACGGTCAATCGTCCCAATCTCACTTCAAATTATAACACTTATCATCGTTAGCAAGCAGTTTACTTCGTGTACACATTAACTACGTTAATTAGTGACACTTGTATTGCTTGCAGGAACAGATTACATCTTTCCCTTGACCCTTTTAGTGCTACTTCTTGTTGTGAAGTAGCCAAGACAATTTACTTTTTTCCTTGTCGAAAAAGTAAACAAAACAAACAGAAACTTACTTGCAAGTTTCATCAGCAAGTTACCTTTTGAATTCGTCAAAGGTAACCGAACACCGACCAAATTTGGTTACAAGTTTGGATAAATAAAGTACTTTTTCATCAACGAAAAGGGCTCAAACAGTTGCTTAACTTTTCAAAAAAGTTAAGATTAAAAAAGAGTTCAAAACTTACGTAATGAACTCTAATTTTAAAATGGTTGTTGATTATTATGTTCTTGTAATTGTTGTTCACCATGAATATTTTTGGAATTATCTTGATTAAACCAATTGTTTAATTGTTGATCAAATTCTTTATCAGTCATATCAATTAATTGTTTATCTAGCTTAGCAACTTTGGATAACTTTGCTAAACGTTTTTTTGCTAAACGACCATATTTTAATTCGAGCTTTTGCTTAAATGCTTTTAGTTCTTCTGTTTCGCTCATTATAATTACCTCCTTGAATTATTGAAATATTAATCAATTTATTTTTAGTGAAAAAGGTTTCCTTTAGTTTAACAATTATAGTACTTTGCACTATCAGGAAAATCAGCATCATATTCATAACTTGTGCCCTCAGGAACTCCTTTTTCTCGTAAAAGGTCTACTAATTCATCTTCACTATATTTATCACTATCAATATCAAAATAAGCTGCTAGTTGATTTAGTTGATCGTCTTCAAGAGTTTCTAAGTCGGGCCATTCGATGTAGTTTCCATATACGGCCCCTTCATTACTTCCACTACCTTCTTCTGTACCAACGTAGGGATTTAAAATTTCAAGCATTTCTTCTAAAAAATCGTTATCCATTTAAATTTCTCCTTTAAGTTATTTTAGATTAAACGTAGTTCGTTTACTAAGGAATTATTTCTAATTAAAAGGGTTAGAAGTTTTTGTGATGAACGGTTTGGTTCAGTTCGATCCATTTCCCATGATTCTACAGTCCGGGGAGAAACACCAATAAGGCCAGCTAAACCTTTTTGAGTGACGTTTATTTGCTTTCGCAAATTTTTGATAACGTTACCGTCAAATTCTGGCCTTATAGGAATAGATGTTTCAATAACTTCTACGTTAGTATCTTTTCCATCTAAAAAGTCTTGGTATTCTTTCAATGAATTTTCAATAATTGATGCCATAATTATTTCTCCTTCCTATCACGTTTTTTAGCTTCAATGAATTTCTTAATTAAATGCTTTTCTCGTTTAGATAAAGTGGCCTTCTTATTCTTAGGATAAACTGTCAAGAAGAATAAGTGATTGATTGAAGAATTATAAACAAAGTAGATTGTTCGAAAACTACTACTTTTGCCCTTTTGATAATTATCTGGAGTGAAGCGATATTTAATAGCTCCCCCAGTTCCTTCAATAATAGCACCAGGAAACTTCTTACCGTGGTTATTATCTGGAGCATTACGTAGATAATAAGAAATATCATCAATTAATTCTTGTCGGTTTTCTTTGGTTAAGCCACAAGCATACCATTGTTCCATAAAAGACTGACCAAAGATAAATTTTACTTTATTACACATATATATCCTCCACAATCAGTATATACGATTTAATCGTATATGTAAAGACGTATGCTGATTAAGCAATACTTTTTATACACTTAGTAAACTTTACTCATTACGTAGTAGAATAAAATAAGAAAGAAGTTTTGAATAATATGGAGAAATTACCAAGTAATTTAGCAGTTAAGCACCAATATCGGTTATGGATATTAAAAGCAATTTATTTTTTGGAATTAGCTGGTTATAAACCAGAAGACTTTATTCCAGGCAATTCAATTACTATTAAAGGTAATGGTGATATTCATGGAAATCTTATTAGTGCTCATAATTATGTGTTAGATGCTATAGAAGAGCGTCGTAATAAGAGAAATAGTAAAATACCCGAAAGAGAACAGGTGTATGTATTGCCTCCAGATGCCTTATGGTTAGAGGAAAATTTGATACCATTAGAAAAAATATTATCTAAAATGCTTGATAAATATCAACCAGATAAATCGACAATATTTGAGTATAACAATAGGTGAAAAATCTTAATCGAACCTCACTTCATCGAGCATTTGTTCACGGCTGACTTGATCCAGTCCTAAATACTTGAGGGTCATTGCTTCTGATGAGTGGTTGAGGAGTGACATTACTAGACCGATATTATAATGAGTTTGCGTGTAGACCCGATAAGCTCCAGTTTTTCTCATTGTATGAGTACCGAGGTAATCAATACCGAGCAGATCACCAGTTTTGGCCATAATTTTGTAGAATTGCTTCTCCGTAATATGACGATCTGGGTGTTTAGTTGAAGGGAAAAGCCATTCGGAGTAGATATTTTTTTGGTTTAGCCATTGAAAGTAGTATATTAGATCCTGTTTTACTGGTTTTAAGTACAAAATATTGGGCTTTCCGGTCTTTTTATCACGAATATAAGCATTTTTAGCGATAGTTCCATCATTATTGAAGATTTCATTGCGTCTCAGAGCTAATAAATCAGACACTCGGAGCAGAGTAGCCTTGCCAACTTGGAAGATGGTGTAATTACGGCGGCCAGCTTTGAAATTATGGAGTAAAGTATCCTCAACTTCATGTAGAACATTACTGTCTTTGATTGGTAGTACTAGTTGTTTCATGTTAATTGTCCTTTGTTTGATTCATGTTATAATATAAGTGTAAAAGATAGTTGAGGATTATGTATTAAGTTCTCACCAACACAAAAGCCCCTCGGTAATCCGCCATAATTACCAAGGGGCTTTAATTGTGGGTTGAATGCTGTCACTGACTATTTATCACTTGCGATGGTTTAACCAATACGCCAGGCAAACGGGAATTACCACGAGGGATAATTGTGATAAATAGTGTAAAAGATAGGTTAGCAGATTATTCATAGGTTCTCACCTCCCAACATTAGAAAGTAGATTCTAAGTGAGTATGTGACAGCCTTTCAATTATATCATGACAGTAGAAGCACCTTGGGTAGGAAGTAATTTTTACTAAGGGCGCTCACGAGCGCCGAATAGGATTTGTGAATAGAAATTATCCTAGGAGGTACTCATGATGGTTAAAAATAATAGTGAAATTATTGCAGAAACTGATGAGGACTTACAACTTCAAGCTGGATTGCAGCTTAGTAGTGCAGAACGGCAATGTTTATTACAAAACGGTATGCTGTTTATGGATTTACAAAGAGTTAAGCCTTATTTGGCCGGCATTCGTCGTTACTTACAAGATACGCAACCAGCCGAACGAGTTTGGACACTGTTTAAGGTCCAAGATGTTGCCGATAATCAGTTATCACATTACATCTTATCAGTTGCCATTAACCCACAAAATCAGGGTGAATAATTCAATATAGCAAAATAATAACCCCTAACTAGGCATTACGTCTAGCTAGGGGTTTATTTTTCAACGTTTCCGAGGGGCTATTTATTAAAAATGGACCCTAATTAATCGATTGGATTAAAAAAGTGAGGAATATATTCAGTATCTAGCAAATTAAGTGCAACAACTACAGGAATTTTGAATTCTTTACGATCAAAGGCACCCTTAGAATTATTTTTTGCAATAGAACAGTAGTTCCGTGCATGGTTCAGTTCCATGCTACGGCTAACTCTAATTGTAAAGTCACCATTTTTACTATCAGGAGCATTAATCTTTTAGACGACTTTTAACAGTATAGAAATCTTTCATTTCTAATGACTGTACTACCTTATTTAATCTATTTTGATCTTCTTTACTTAATTGATTAATACGTGATTGTACTAAGTCGTTAATTAATTGCTTGGTATTTTCGGCTACTCCTAAATCAATTAGAGCAGCTACTTGGTTAGTAATATGATTATCGACTCGTAGATTACGGGTAAAGGTTACTGATTGAGTTTTAGGTACAATTTCATCACGTCTAACCTGATTCTTCACGTGTACATTTACCTTATCCGATAATTTTCTATTATGTTGAAGTAGTGACATTATTCTTTTACTCCCAATCGTTCAAGAATTTCTTTTGCAACGTCTATATATGCTTTATGAGTTCGTTTGTCCCAAATATCAGTCTTACCATCAGTAATTCCGGTAATATCCATTCTCTTTACACGTTCCATAGTCATAATATGACTGCTAAAAATGTTTTCTAAACCAAATTCCTGAATAGCAGAATTCAAAATCTCAGTATCAACTTGTGCATTTCGCTTAGAAAGTACCGGTAAAATGCCAAAAATATCAACGCTTGAGTGGAATTCATCAATTAGATTTGATTGAAGATAGTTAACCAATACTTTAGCCCCGTCTAAAGCTCGTTCTTGAGTTTGTAAAACAATAACTAATTGATCGCAGGCATAAAATGCTGAATCGTTAGCCAATCCAAATGTTGGCGGGACGTCAATAAAGATAAAATCATACTTATTTCGTAAATCGGTATTTATCTTATCAGCTAAATATTGGACCCGCTCTGCTTCATTATTAAAGGTATTTTCAAGAAAACGTGAGTAAAGGAAAAAGTCTGAAGCATTAGGAATTAAGTCAAGATTATCAATAACTGGAATAGTTATTTGTGAGAAATCAATATTATTTTTAATTGCTGTCATTAATGAAGTCTTAATTGGAGTAACACTAGAACTATATTTAGATTTTGTTTTAATAAAAAGAGAAGTAAGATTTGCCTGGGGATCAAAGTCGATTGTTAAACATTTATATCCCATTTTGGCAAGATTATAACTAACTAAGGCGGTTGTTGAAGTTTTTCCAACACCGCCTTTTTGATTACAAAAAGACATTACGCAAGTTTTCATGTTAAAACCTCCTGGTAGTAATTACACTACTATCATAGCTTTTGTTAACAAACTCTTCAAGCATATATATGTATATAAATATATATGCGTATATATACGTGTTTTAAAAAACTATTGTATTAAATAACAAAATATGTAATTATTAACACAGTTAATAATTGAATAAATCAGAGTAAAGAAAAAGCCCATTAAAGTATTGGCGTACTTTAACGAGCTACCGATTAACTAGGACAAGTAGTCAATCGGGGTTGTCTATTTCTTTTAATACAATCAATTTTAAGGGAAGTAGACTAAAATTTCAAGATATAGCTACGCAAAATTATCAGTGAAATTAAACCCTAAAATCACGAAAGTCGACTAGTTAATCTAGTCGGCTTTTTCTTTTGGGTCGCAACCGTTAAACTCGCCAGCAGTGGCACTGCATCGTAGTCGCATCTCGTAATCGCCCGTGATTCCTTGGACGTGTAGGAATTGTAGTTAACAACTATGGGAATTCCAATCCCAGTATTTATCACATAATGCTAAAAGAGTGGCATAGGAAGCCTCGGAAATGCTACGGACAACCTTGTTTATCGCGCGAGTTCTTTGGGTCCTCGCAGAAGATTTCTCTTTGAATGTAGAGAAAACCTAAAACCAACCCTGAGATAAACAAGGACAAGGGCGGGGTGCGTTTAAACTGTCTGCATTGCTTATTTGCTGAGCTAATAACGTAAGTTGTTGGTTGAGTAAATAAGCGATGGGTTGAATGAGAGAGAACTCTCTCGAAACTTTTTAGCCACAGATAGGCTAGGTTTCGAGAGAGCAAGGCTGCGCAAGCAGAGCTTGCTTCCTAGGGTGGGGGAGTTAAGGCGAAGTACGCTTTAAAGAAACCAACATTAACGAACAAAGTTGAAACTTTGTTCGTTAATGTTGGTTGATATTAAATAGTGTAAGATTGTGTAGTTTAGTTGAATAATCTTTCTAATAGGTTTCCTTTTTGTACGGTTTCATTGCTGTATAGTGAGTACGTGAGTGGTTCATTAGATATTGTTTTTAGTGTTGGACTGGTTAATTTGATACTTCCAATACGTTGGCCCTTTTTTATGGGGGCTTGTAGGTTCTGGGTATTATTGATCAGTTTATTGTTCCAAATGGTAAGTTTTTTCGGAGTGGTAGTTATTGTTTGTCGTGTTCCATATTTAATCTTAACGTTAGTGATCTTTTTAGGTAGGCTAATTTCTTGCAAGTGGTAGTCTTGTTTTAGCATTTTATACAGTTCTTGAGTTTGTACGAATCGGTTATCTTTATTATTACCATTAGCATGAAGGACTACTGTAATAATTTGGTGTCCCTGATAGTTTCCTGTACTAACAAAACAAGCTCCGGCCTTATCTGATGTACCGGTTTTTAAACCATTAATTTTAATGACAGGCTATAATAATAAAAGTACATACCAATATAAAGAGAGAATAAGTAAAAGAAAAAAGTTCAGTAAAAAAAGTATGATATGTCCTTAAAAGACATTAATAGAAAATTAGAGGCGGTAAAGAGAGTAGTTGGTGAGACAAGATATGATGGTATTAGATCCTTACATATACGCGTTGCTGTCTTTAATTGGAAGTACTAGTTGCTTAATTGTTATGTCGCCTTCCTTTTATTACCAATTTATGAACATATTCTTTATTATTAGCATTAATATCAGTGCCTAATTTGGTTAGGATAGTAGTTCCTTCTTTTTGGACGGTCGATTAAATGTGCTTTAGAAAGTGAGGTAAGCGCAAAACCAAGTCGTGTCATGAAGGGTTGATAATTTCTTCCAGTTTTTTGTGACCTAACAAATTTCAGTGAATCGTTAGGAATGCTATCAATATTCTTTACTAAATATTCAGCTTAGACTTATTATAATCATCAATAAATCGCTTTCACAAAAAATATTAAAAATAATGTTAGAAAATCGTTGACAAATGAGAGTATTCTCAGTAATATTTAATGCAACAATTAATTGAACAAAGGAAATGCTTTGAGAGGAACAGTAAGAATTTACGAAGTGCGTAGAGAGCTCTCATGAATGGTGAAAGAGAGACACGGGGTAATTTCTTAAAATCATCCTTGAGCATGGTAACTTGAACTAATAGTAAAGTTACCAAGAATGCACCCTTTATCGTGCCAGCGTATGAATACGTACGTCAGAGGTTTAGTCAGTGATGACTAAATGAAATTAGGTGGTAACACGATAAATGGATCGTCCTAAGCAGCATAAGTTGTAGCGCTGCTTAGGACTTTTTTTGTTCAATTAAAGCAAGTTTTCTAAGTGAGGGGAAGAACATGGAATCCGACATTTATTAGTAAGATTAAAATTAGATTAAAGAGAGCTTATATTATAAGCCTTACGGGAGGAATTTATTATGAGAATGAACAAGAAGGTATTAACTTTAGCCGGTGTAGCTTTAACAGCAATGTCCTTAGCAGCCTGTGGTAATAACGGTAAAAATAAAGCAAGTGGTGATTTAAACGTTACCTTAAAAGCAAATCCAGTTACGCTAGATCCTGCTAAAACAATTGAAACACCAAGTTCATCGATGCAAACACAGTCATTTGAAGGGCTTTTAAAGTATGACAAAAACAATAAGGTGGTTCTTGGTGAAGCTGCTAGTCAACCAAAAGTTACGAATGATGGTAAGACATGGACCTTCACTTTAAAGAAGGGTCTGAAATGGAGTAACGGTGATCCTGTTACTGCTCAAGATTATGTAGCCTCGATGCGACACTGGGCAGATCCAAAAACTAAGTCACAAGCTGCCGATCGCGTTGCTGATCTAGAAAACTACGAACAGGTTTCTAAAGGTCAAGCCCCAACATCAGCACTTGGCGTTAAAGCGCTCGGAAAAGATAAGGTGCAATTTACATTTAGTAAAAAGTTACCAACGGTTAATGTTCGGAACAACTTTGCTTCTAACTTAAAGCCAGTTAACCACAAAGTCCTGGCAAAAGAAGGAAGCAAGTATGGTTCAACTTCCGATAAGGCCGTTTATAACGGACCATACAAGGTTGCAAACTGGACCGGTGGTAGTGATGATAACTGGAGCTACGTAAAGAACAATCAATACTATGGTAAAAAGAATGTTCATATGAACAAGGTTAACGTTCAGGTTACCAAAGATAACAACACCGCTCAAAACTTGTTTAAGTCTGGTAAAATTCAAGAAACATCTGTTACTGCTGATTACGTTAAGGGTAATAAAAATAACAAAGAACTACACACTAGTTTAATGGCAACCCAATATTACCTCTACTTCAATGGTAAGAATGACTTAACAAAGAATGAAAACTTCCGTCAAGCCGTTAACTACGCCTTTGATAACAATCAATTAGCAAAGAAGGTTCTCCAAGATGGCTCTGTTGGTGCTACTGGTTGGGTACCAAAAGGTGATATGAAGAATCCAAAGAATGGTCAAGACTTTGCTGAAGAAGCTGGCCATCTGCAAAAACAAAATAAGAAGAAGGCTCAGGATTACTGGAAGGCCACCCAAAAGGATCTTGGTAAGAAGAACATGACATTAAATCTATTAGCAGATAACACCGATGATCAAAAGCAAGTGGCTGAATATCTTCAATCGACATTACAAAAGCAATTTAAGGGACTCAAGGTTGAAGTGACAACATTACCACACGCACAACACGTTAGTCGTGATTTTGCTGGTAAGTTTGAACTGAACCTAACCGATTGGAATTCTGATGTTCCTGATGCTTCTGATTTCCTTTCTCTTTTGAAGACCGGCAACAAGGTTAACTTTACTAACAACACTGATCAGAAACTTGATGACTTACTGAACCAAGCCAACGATGGTACAAAGTCTGCTAGTGAACGTTACAAGCTTCTTCAACAAGCAAATAAGCAAGTTCATACTAATGCTGATGGTGTTCCTCTGTACACCGCTGCTCAAGCACACTTAGTTTCTAAACATGTTACTGGTTTAAACTACGGTCCATTCAACACCGTTGCTCAATACCAATACGCTCAATGGAAGAAGTAAAACTAATATCCGAAGCTTAAATAAAGAAGGTCTGCTTGCTCCTCTGTTAGACCTTCTTTATTTATAAGAACAGGAGGATTTTATGAGAAAGTATATTATTAAACGGTTACTAATGATGGTGCTAACTCTATTCATTGTTGCCACCTTAACATTCTTTTTAATGAAGATGATTCCGGGATCGCCCCTTGGGAACACGATGAAGCTTTCAAAGGCTCAACAGTTAGCCGTTGAAAAACAATATGGATTAAATAAGCCCGTTTGGCAACAATACCTTTCTTACATGACAGGGGTTCTCCACGGTAATTTTGGAATGTCCTACCAATATAATAGTACGACGGTCGCTTCCTTAATTGGCCACCGGGTAGGGCCATCCATCCTCATTAGTTTTCAAGCCTTGGTATTAGGGGTTGTTGTTGGAATCCTCTTGGGATGTGTCGGTGCCTTAAAAAAGGGGACGTGGGCTGATGCTACCAGTAGTACATTAGCAGTCATCGGTATTTCATTCCCCAGCTTTATTCTGGCGATCTTACTGCAGTACTATCTTGGTTTTAAATTAGGATGGTTTCCAGTAGCAAGTTGGGACGGCTTCCCATCAACCATTTTACCAACAATTGCACTGTCGGCTGTACCAATGGCCCAAGTTTCACGATTTGTCCGGACGGAAATGGTGGAAGTCTTAAATTCTGACTATATCTTATTGGCAAAAGCAAAAGGATTATCAGTCCCACAGGTTGTTTTCCACCATGCATTAAAGAATAGTATTATTCCTGCTTTAACATTAATTGGCCCATTAGCAGTTACCCTTATTACTGGTTCAATGGTGGTTGAAAATATCTTCTCGGTTCCAGGAATCGGTGAGTTATTTATTAACTCAGTTTTGGCTAATGATTATCCAGTAATCATGGGCTTAACAATGTTTTACTGCCTATTACTATGTGGCATTTTGTTGCTGACTGATGTTGTGTATGGATTGGTTGATCCACGAATTCTTTCAAAGGAAAAGGGGGAACATTAAGATGGAGACACCTAAAAAATCTACTTCAAAATCAAAAAATGAAGAATTTCAGTTTGTCAATCTCGATGAAGTGACTGCCGCTCAAAGTGGAGTTGCCCAAAAGTCCTTATCCTTTCATGAGAAAGCTTGGCATCAGTTAAAGCATAATCATGCTGCGATGGCTTCCTTAATTTTTCTGCTCTTCATTGCGGTTGTATCAGTGGCTTCCCTATTTTGGATGCCCCATGATCCTAACGCACAAAATGTTAGCCTATCAAATTTGAAGCCGTTCACTAATGGTAGTTATCCGTTAGGGACCGATGGACTAGGGCGCGATATGTTTTCACGACTCCTTTATGGCACGCGAATTTCGTTAATGATTGCATTATTTGCCACCCTTGTTGATATTTTAATTGGTGTTCCATACGGTCTCGTTTCCGGATGGTGTGGTGGTCGTGTTGACAATATTTTACAACGGATCATTGAAATCATTAGTTCAATTCCAGAATTGGTATTAATCATGCTGTTACTGATCATCTTAAAGCCAGGAATGGTTTCCATCATTCTAGCAATTGCACTTAGTTCATGGGTTTTGATGGCACGATTAGTGCGTGCCTCAGCGATGCAAATCAAGAGTGCTGATTTTGTTCTCGCTGCTCAAGCAATGGGGGAAAGTCCCATGCAAATCGCATTTCGTCACATTTTACCGAATACGATGGGTGTGATTATTACACGGACAATGTTTACAATTCCGGCAGCAATTTTCCTGGAAGCGTTACTTTCCTTTATCGGAATCGGTGTTAAAGCGCCCAATGCTTCATTAGGGACATTATTAAATACTGGTGAAAAAGGGTTCCAATTCTATCAATACCAATTATGGGAACCGGTCCTCGTCCTATCTTTAATGATGATTGCCTTCAACTTACTTGGTGATGGATTACGGGACGCATTTGATCCTAATACGAGGGGGGAGAAATAAATGGCAGAAGACGTACTGACAATTAAACATCTTTCGGTTGATTTTAAGACCCTTGAAGGGACCGTCCACGCAATTCGCAATGTAACACTGAAACTACACCCCGGTGAAGTTCTCGCATTAGTTGGTGAATCTGGTTCCGGTAAATCTGTAA
>NZ_JACJKU010000190.1 GCF_016901675.1 Limosilactobacillus coleohominis | reverse complement strand
TCGTTTTTATTCCCATGGGAAAATCTCAGAAACATAGTCTCTCGACAGTTAACCACTCTGTTATACGTGGATTGGTTACCTACAGGTTAATGGTCCGTCGAAAAGCTCATATAATCTCCCAACGTGGATCATGATTTTATTAAACTATGGCCGATAGTTTTATTAATCATGCCAGAAAGCGAGACAACGTAGATAGCTAGACCGCAAAGAATTTCTGAGACTTTCCCATAGGTACAATTAATTACCTACGGCAGAAAAATCATTAAGCAATCTTGTTGTTTTCCATTCCCCAAATAAAGCAAGCTAGTTCTCTAGCAACAGCGATAATCGCAACGTTTCTAGGTTTACCGGCATGAAGCATTCGTTCATA
>NZ_JACJKU010000189.1 GCF_016901675.1 Limosilactobacillus coleohominis | reverse complement strand
CCAAGTTAGACGTACGGAATACACCATCATTAATCCACTGATACAAAGTCACAACAGACTTAGGGATCAGTGAATCATCACTCATCAAATCACGTGCCTTATAAATAGCCGCTTGAGGAGAGTAACGATGCTCATCAAATTCACCAAGCATTAATTGGTCGGCCAATTGTAAAAAACGCTTTGAGCGGTAATATAAACGAGGACGACCGGACCGTTGGTGGCATTTAAGATAAATATTCTGACCAGCTTCATAACTGTAGATGTGATAAGGGTAATCGTAAGTCTTACCATTGAATTTTTGACGACGAATTTGGCGAACTGTACCACGTTTAAGCTCATTATTAATGGTTTGGTGGTTCACTCCTAATTGACGA
>NZ_JACJKU010000188.1 GCF_016901675.1 Limosilactobacillus coleohominis | reverse complement strand
TTTACAAAAAAGTTAAAAAAGTTTGCTGAGTTTTGTTGACAACCCACTATAGTCACTGGTATATTAATTATCGTTGTCACGGCAGTTAAGTTTTTAACCGCTTCGACAAATTAAAAAATTCAAAATATTGGTTGACAAACTTCTGATATTTTGATAACATTTAAAACTGCTGATACAGAAATGTGTCAACACGGTAGACCTTTGAAAACTGAATAAAGTTTCGACGAATCAAATGTGTAGGGTCTTTGATCGTTAGATCAAAGCAAAAGCATTTGCGAAGTCAATTTCGCTTTAATTTATTTTGAGAGCTATCTCAAATTCTTATTTTATATGAGAGTTTGATCCTGGCTCAGGATGAACGCCGGCGGTGTGCCTAAT
>NZ_JACJKU010000187.1 GCF_016901675.1 Limosilactobacillus coleohominis | reverse complement strand
CCAAGTTAGACGTACGGAATACACCATCATTAATCCACTGATACAAAGTCACAACAGACTTAGGGATCAGTGAATCATCACTCATCAAATCACGTGCCTTATAAATAGCTGCTTGAGGAGAGTAACGACGCTCATCAAATTCACCAAGCATTAATTGGTCGGCCAATTGTAAAAAACGCTTTGAGCGGTAATATAAACGAGGACGACCGGACCGTTGGTGGCATTTACGATAAATATTCTGACCAGCTTCATAACTGTAGATGTGATAAGGGTCTTATCATCGAATTTTTGACGACGAATTTGGCGAACTGTACCACGTTTAAGCTCATTATTAATGGTTTGGTGGTTCACTCCTAATTGACGACCGATTGCGCGATTGGAAAGTCCTTGC
>NZ_JACJKU010000186.1 GCF_016901675.1 Limosilactobacillus coleohominis | reverse complement strand
AAATTAAAGCGAAATTGACTTCGCAAATGTTTTTGCTTTGATCTAACGATCAAAGACCCTACACATTTGATTCGTCGAAACTTTATTCAGTTTTCAAAGGTCTACCATGCTTTCCTGGCTTAGCAGCCAATCAGCATATTTATTATATCACTTATCAAATTCTTGTCAAGAAGTTTTTTGAAATTCTTTTTTAAAATTTGAAAGCTTTATTAATATATCATGTTCTTAAGAGAACGTCAACAACTTTTTTTAATTGTTAAAACCATTTCCTTAACAACGTTTATATACTATAAAGAATGATACTTTAAATGTCAACTCGCATCTCCAAGCTGTGCTTCTTAATTTAATGTAAAACACGAACTTTCGCTTAGATATTTTTATAAAAAGTTCTTAAAATAACAGTTTAAAGTAATGTTGTATGAATAATATTTCAT
>NZ_JACJKU010000185.1 GCF_016901675.1 Limosilactobacillus coleohominis | reverse complement strand
GATTAATGTGATAAAACGTGGTGATTTATTATGATTAAAATGTCATATTTATTTGCGTTAATAAAACGAAATAATAGTGGGTATGGAATAAATAAATAAAATCTAAAAATAGTGTTGACAAAAATTAGGTAATCACGTATAGTATATAACCGTTGTCACAACAGTCATCGACAATGAGTAATAAATAAAAGCAAATTTGTTGTTGACATTGAGATAGCGTTTTGATATTATATAGTAGTTGTCTGTTAAAGCAGATGAGCAATCATCTAAGGAAACAATTTAAAAAAGTTGTTGACGGCTTGATGACAACGTGTTATAATAAGTATGTTATCTGTCGCATAGAAAAGATAACATGGTAGACCTTTGAAAACTGAATAAAGTTTCGACGAATCAAATGTGTAGGGTCTTTGATCGTTAGATCAAAGCAAAAACATTTGCGAAGTCAATTTCGCTTTAATTT
>NZ_JACJKU010000184.1 GCF_016901675.1 Limosilactobacillus coleohominis | reverse complement strand
TTTTTAGGATGACGTGTACGGTGTTTATGTCTTAAATGTCTTTTAATTCCCGTATCACCGTGTGACGAGAACTTCTCACCCAAATTATGCTTATAGATGTGTCGGTAGATGGTGTTATAACTCACACACCATTGGCCTTCTTTTATAAATCGCGAAGCGATTTGTTCAGGAGACCAATGTAACTCTAAAATATAGTGAGCAATTTTTTGACATAACTGAGGATGAAGGTCTAATAGCAGAGGCTTATGACAGTTTTGCCGTTTCTTGTGGTAGTAACGTTCATCGTCACTGGCTGAATAATTTCCAGAACAGCGTTTTAATTCTCGAGAAATGGTACTGGGGCTGCGTCCCAAGCGAAGCGCAATTGCACGGACAGATAACCCCTTAGCTTGTAAAAACATAAGCATTTCTCGTTCTTTTATAGTAAGATGGATATAGCTCATAACGGGTTACCTCGAATTATTTGACTTGGTCGTTAAACTAATTCTACCCCGCTATGGGTT
>NZ_JACJKU010000183.1 GCF_016901675.1 Limosilactobacillus coleohominis | reverse complement strand
ATCATTTCAAGATCGAGTTGTCATCGAAACTTTGCACAAAGAACATTATTCTTTAGGTCAAATTGCTAGTCGCATTGGATTTTCTCGAACCACAGTTTTTAAAGAATTAAATCGATTACCTGGACCTTATAATGCCCGAAGGGTAGAAAAACAGCATCGTGACCAAATCACTCAACGTGGAGCTAAGTCACACTTTACTTCAGGATTAAAGCAATATATTGAGGATAAGATACTAATTGAAAAATGGTCGGCAGAGCAAGTAGCACATACGCTGAAGTTTAGCTTTAAAACCATATATAACTGGATTGATCAAAACAAACTAGAAATTAGTTTAAGCGATCTTCCTGACCATGGTATTAGGCGCCATCGAGCTAAAGAAACTCGTGGTACTTTTTGCCATGGACATTCAATTGATACACGTCCTCGTGAAGTAGCACAACGAACGACCTTTGGTCATTTCGAAGCAGATACCGTACTTTCAGGTAAAATGAAGGGGCAAGCAGTCGCTACTTTC
>NZ_JACJKU010000182.1 GCF_016901675.1 Limosilactobacillus coleohominis | reverse complement strand
GGCAGATTGTAAAATTTAAGTTGAACATTTAAGTGGACAGAAAAACCCATCAAGGTCTTTAATGGTGTTACCACAACATTCCATTAGAAAGAAGGACCTTAATGGGCACCACTATTTTATCATTCCAGAACCGCGTTGTCATTGAAACGCTTCATAATGAAGGACGTTCCTTACGATACATCGCTAATTACTTAGGCTTTAGTAAGACCACCATCTTTAACGAACTTCACCGGCTCAACGGTGAGTATCAAGCTGAACTAGCGCAAACTGACTTTGAACGCAAGGTTAGTCAACGGGGGCGGAAGTCTTCGCTCACTAAAAACCTTAAACACTTGATCGAGGAAAAGATTCAAGTCCAAAAGTGGTCCCCTGAACAAGTTGCCCATGTAGTTGGAATTGCCTACAAGACGGTTTATAACTGGATTGATCAAGGATGGCTTGATGTACAGTTGCCCGATTTGCCTGATCATGGAATTCGTCGTCATCGCGCTAAAGAAAAGCGTGGTACGTTCAGTCACGGCC
>NZ_JACJKU010000181.1 GCF_016901675.1 Limosilactobacillus coleohominis | reverse complement strand
TATGAACGAATGCTTCATGCCGGTAAACCTAGAAACGTTGCGATTATCGCTGTTGCTAGAGAACTAGCTTGCTTTATTTGGGGAATGGAAAACAACAAGATTGCTTAATAATTTTTCTACCGTAGGTAATTAATTATACCTATGGGAAAGTCTCAGAAATTCTTTGCGGTCTAGCTATCTACGTTGTCTCGCTTTCTGGCATGATCGACAAAACTAATGGCCATAGTTTTTATAAGGTCATGATCCATGCTGGGAGATTATATGAGCTTTTCGACGGATCATTAACCTGTTGGTAATCAATCCACGTATAACAGAGTGGTTAACTGTCGAGAGACTATGTTTCTGAGATTTTTCCATGGGAATAATACGGACCAGTGCCAATTTTCTGCTTGACAATGGTCACTTCATAACAGCGTGACAGAAGTCGTTTACGACTTCGTTTTCACGCCCCCGCAAGCAACAATAGGGGCCTAGCGTTCGGTTTACCGAGTGCTAGGCCCCATTGTTGTACTGCGCTGTTCGTATTTAA
>NZ_JACJKU010000019.1 GCF_016901675.1 Limosilactobacillus coleohominis | reverse complement strand
CGCTTCAATATGAGCAGTATCTAGTTGCCTAGAAAAATATTTATTCAATTATTAAGCCAGAATATTCAACTTCCAACTTTTTGGGTACACGTCAGCTTCCTTAAATGGGAGCCTTTTTTTGTTAAAAATGTAAATTTAACATTGTAACAATACAGTAGGTTAAACCACTTGCAATTACTGGTCCAGCAGCAATTCCTTTAAATAACACAACTCCCATTATAGTACCAAAGACTAAGGCAACTGTTACTTGCGGAGAAGCAGAAAGTTGGTTAACTCCCCATCGAGATAGGATTGCTACTGCAATCCCCATACCAATGGCGATCCAGCCAGCAGGATTTTTGAAAACCCTAATTAAATCATGGAATGTGATCTCACCGGTAGCAATTGGGATTAAAATAGCGATTGAAATGATGGTTACTCCCCAATTTATTCCTTTACTTTGAATGATTGGGAACCATTTTTGCGCAAATGGTAATGCTTTAATGAGCATGACAACCACTGAAGCCACTATTAGTGAAGTATTTTTACCAATAATTGCAATTAATAATATTAGTCCTAAAAATAACCAAGTTTCCATAAATTCACTCCTCATGGTTAATAATAATATCATGCCATTTTTTTCTTGAAATCACCACAAAAAAGAGTAATATAAATTATCGTTAGGTACCTAACTATTAGGTACCATATAAAAGTGGAGGTAAGAAATGGTAGATAAGCACGAAATTTTTCATGAATTAATGAAAAATGTCCGCATGATGAATGGCATTGGTTTAAGTAATCGTAATCGAATTGATAATTTTAAAGGTGGCGGCCAAATTATTGTGGCACTGGCACAACATGATAATAAAGTATGTCAAAATGAACTAGCCAAATTAGTCCACGTCCGTCCTGGTTCTGTCTCACAAGTTCTAGCACGTTTAGAAAGAGACGGCATGATACAACGTCATCGTGATCAGAAAGATCATCGTCTGGTAGTGGTTAGTCTGACAGATAAAGGGTTAAAAAAATATCATCAACTAGATTTGGAACGAAAACAGTTTATCAATGATTTATTAAGCAAGCTAAGTATTGATGATTGTCAGGATTTGTTGAGAATTAGCCATTTGATGGTTGAGGGACTACAAGAAAATTATAAAAAGTAAGGTGAGGAAACAATGATAAAAATTGCTAAACGTAATTTAGAATTACTACCAACGTTGTTAGCGGTAATTTTTCTATGCTTTCAAGTAGCTGCTGATTTATATTTACCAACAATTACGTCAGACTTGATTGACAATGGAATACTAAAACAAGACATTGGTTATATTTGGTCTGAAGGTGGCAAAATGCTGGTGGTAGCTGCCCTGGGATTAATTGCTGCAGCAGTGAATGTTTACTTTGCTTCTACTCAGGCGATGAAAGTCGGCAAAAAACTCCGTGAGCAGATTTATCGGAAAGTTTTACATTTTTCTAGTCAGGAAATGAGTAAATTCGGTGGTTCTTCACTGATTACTCGTTCTACAAATGATATTGTTCAAATTCAAAATGTAATGGTTCAGTTCCTGCGGATGATGTTACAGTCACCGATTATGTTGATTGCAGCCTGTGTTTTAGCATATTATCGAGAACCACGTTTAACTAAAGTCTTTTTGATTTCCTTACCAGTATTAGCGATAGCAGTGATTGCTATTATGTACTTTGCTATTCCACTATTTAAAAGTATTCAAAAGAAAACTGACCAAATTAACTTGGTCTTTCGTGAAGGGCTAACCGGTGTGCGTGTTATTCGTGCTTTTAATCAGGAAAAGCGTGAACAAAGCCGTTTTCAAAGAGCAAATGATGATTACACGAATACAGGGATCAAAGCATATACAATTGTGTCCTTTTTATTTCCTATTATGACTTTGGTGTTGAGCCTCACTAATATTGGAATTATTTGGCTAGGGGCACATTTAATTGCTCAGATGAGTATGCAAGTTGGAAATCTAATTGCCTTTATGACTTATTCGACTCAAATATTAATCAGTTTTATGATGCTCTCAATGGTTTTTGTATTTATTCCACGAGCTTCTGCATCGGCAAAACGGGTTAACGACGTGTTAGGACAAGAAGAGGTGATTGCTGATCCACAGAACCCTGTTAAGTTAACAGATGCATCTGAAGCATCTCTTTCTTTTGAAAATGTGGACTTCCGCTATTCTGGAGCTGAAAAGTTAACTTTAACAGGCCTTAATTTTGATATCCATGCTGGACAAACGCTTGCCATTATTGGTGGGACCGGATCTGGAAAATCATCATTAGTAAACTTAATTCCGCGTTTGTTTGATATTGAAAAAGGAAAAATAAAAGTTGATGGTTATCCAATTAATCAGTTAACTCAACATGATTTACACAGATTAATTTCAATTACTCAACAAAAAGCTGTCCTATTTTCAGGAACAATTCGTTCGAATATGCAGTTTGGTATGGAGAATGCCACTGATGACCAAATCTGGCACGCCTTAGAAGTCGCTCAAGCTGCTGACTTTGTTAAAGAAGCAGGAGGGCTAGATGCAGTTGTAGAACAAAATGGGGCAAACTTCTCTGGTGGTCAGAGACAACGACTAGCAATTGCACGGACCATTATTAAACCGGCCTCCATTTATATTTTTGATGACTCATTCTCTGCTTTAGATTTTAAGACCGACGCAAAGCTGCGCTCAGCATTAAAACAGGATAATCAGTTACAAAAAGCTGTGACAGTAATAGTTGCTCAACGGATATCTACTGTCGCAAATGCTGACCTGATTTTAGTGTTAGATGATGGTAAAGTAGTTGGTCAAGGTAGCCATGAACAACTGGTAGCTGAAAATAAGACATATCAGCAAACATTAAACTCACAGATTCAAAAGGAGGCGCATTAATATGAACAATGGTCATAGACCCAATCGCGGCCGATCGGCTAAGGCCACACATTTTTGGCCAACTACCAAACGATTAATTGCGTATCTGGCGCCCTGGAAATGGGGAGTAATTATTTCCATTATTATGGCAATCTGTTCGGTTATTTTGTCGATCCTTGCTCCTAAAATTTTGGGTGAGGCCACCACGACAATTTATAATGGAGTTTTAAAGGGATATCAAGAGATGAAAGCAGGAGTACATCTTAAAAGCCTTCCGATTGACTTTGACAAGATTATTCATATTGCTGTCGTAGTCATTCTCTTGTATGTCTTTTCAGGATTATTTAGTTTTGTCCAGCAAGTGATGATGACCAGGATTTCTCAAAAGGTTGTCTATAATCTTCGACAGGATTTAAAGGAAAAAATGAGTCGAGTGCCGGTTAAATACTACGATACTCATTCCAATGGGGACATCATGAGCCGAATGATTAATGATATGGATAACATTGCCGGTACCCTTCAACAAGGAATGATCCAAATTATTACTAGTACCATTACTTTTGTGGGAGTTTTAGCATTAATGCTTTCTATTAGCTGGCGACTAACGCTGGTAGCTATGGTAATCATTCCGCTTAGCCTTGTTATTGTTGGTTTTGTTGCCCCAACTGCTCAAAAACTTTTTGCTAGACAGCAGGCAACACTGGGTGAAATTAATGGACAAGTCGAAGAAACTTACGCTGGGCACACGATTGTCCGTGTCTTTAATCATGAAGAAGATGAAGAAGCAAATTTCGCTAAAAAGAACCAACGGTATTACAATGCAGCTTGGAAAGCTCAATTCTTCTCAATTCTAATTTTCCCGTGCATGAATTTTGTGCGTAATGTCGGGTACTTATTAGTTGCTGTAGTTGGTGCAATTCAAGTGGCACATGGCCAAATTACATTAGGTAATGTTCAAGCATTCTTACAGTATTCCAACCAGTTTTCTCAGCCGATTACACAGATTGCTAATTTATCGAGCACTATTCAGCAAACAATTGCTTCTGCAGAAAGAATTTTTGAAGTGCTAGACGAAGATGAAATGAGCACAGAATTAGCAAACACACCAGTTAAAAGCGGGGTCCAACCAGCAATCCAATTTGAAAATGTTCGCTTTTCATATAATCACAACGAACCACTAATTGAGAATTTCAATTTAAAAGCGCCACAGAATAAAATGGTGGCAATTGTTGGGCCAACTGGAGCTGGTAAAACAACTATTATTAATCTTCTAGAACGGTTTTATGACATTGATGGTGGTCATATCTTCTATAATGGACATGACACCAAATCAATGACTCGAGAGGAATTACGCCGGCATGTTGGAATGGTTCTTCAGGATACTTGGCTATTTACGGGAACCATATTTGATAACATCAAATATGGCCGAGAAGATGCTACAAAAGAAGAAGTCTACCAAGCAGCGCGATTAGCATACGCAGATAACTTCATTAGGGAATTGCCTAATGGTTACGATACAGTTTTGGATGAGACAGCGTCTAATATTTCTCAAGGACAACGACAATTAATTACAATTGCGAGAGCCTTTCTTGCTAATCCGGATGTGTTAATATTGGATGAAGCTACTAGTTCTGTAGATACTAGAACTGAAGCATTAATTCAAAACGCCATGAATGACATTCAAAAAGGACGGACCAGCTTTGTTGTGGCCCATCGGTTATCAACAATCCGAAATGCTGATCAAATTATTGTAATGAACCATGGTCATATTATTGAAACTGGTAATCATGACTCGTTAATGGCACAAAATGGCTTTTATGCGGATCTTTACAATAGCCAATTTGCGGGTAACCAATTAGCAAGTGACTAGTCTTTTAAGAGGTTTGTGATGGATACAAAATATTTTCAAACGTTAAAACTATTGGATCAAATGGTTACTAGTGGAACTGTTCCTGGTGTAAGCTATGCGATTTTTGATGGGAGTACGACAATCAAAAAAGTGGAAGGATTCTCCGAAATTACTCCTCAAAAAATCAAACTGCGTGATGGCATGCAATATGATTTAGCTTCCTTGACCAAAGTTATTGGGACGGTACCGATTATTGCGTTGTTAATTCAATCAGGGGCACTGAGCTTAGATGATCCAGTAAAAAAATTTCTGCCGGAAATCGATAATCAAGAAGTCAAGGTACGGAATTTAATTACTCACACTGCCGCTATTGAAGGTTATATTCCACACCGGAATGAATTAGGACCCCACCAGTTGCTGGAAAGCCTATTAACTATGGAACATATTGGTATTAATTTAAATAAAAACATTTTGTATACCGATATTGGTTTTATCTATTTAGGATTAATTGCAGAACGAATATGGGGTCAGCCAATTCAAGTGCTAAGTCAACGCCATATTTTTAAACCACTAGGAATGGTGCGGACCACTTATACTCCTCATTGGCAAGACTGTGTTCCAACTGAAATACAACCTAAGCGAGGATTAATTCGTGGTAATGTACACGATCCTAAGGGTTATATTCTTCAACGACATTGTGGCAGTGCTGGCTTATTTTCAACACTGGATGATCTTACAAAGTATGGTCGGTCATTAATCGAAAATAATTTAAATGATTTGTTTACAGATCAAACAATCAGGATGATGTTTGAAGATCAAACACTTTTAGATGGTGTGCATAATCGTGGGCTGGGATGGAAATTGCTTCATGCTAATACAAAAGATCACCATACTGTGATTAGTCATACGGGATTTACCGGGACGTGGATGATTCTAGATCGTAATAATGATCAGGGAATGATTGTTCTTTCCAATCGGGTACACCCGACGGCTGATAATGATGAATACCTTAATTATCGGGGTAAAATCATGGCTACCTATATGGATGAGAAGGACAAATAAAGACAATAAAGACCGTTAGCTGGTAATTAGCTAACGGTCTTTATGTAATAATGATTTATTTGATTTTAGTTTTGAGAATCAAAATAGCGCTTTTTAACACGGTCTAAGCGCATCACCATAAACGTTTCAAGCAAACAAAGAAGACATACTAATGGTAAGTAGTATGCAGAGGGTGCAATGAAAATGGCAAGGATAAGAATCCAAGAAAGCCATTTCCATCGGCGATCCAGTTTGAGAGAACTGGTTAATTGTTGACGTTCATTTTCATTAATGATATTGGTAGACTTATTGGTCAAAAAAGCAAATAGTCGATATTCCCAAAACGATTCACCAATGAACGCAATTGTAATCAAAGTAACGAAAATACTAGACATAAATTTTCCTCTATTCTAGAAAGTCGGTTTAATAATGAGACTTTCTTGTTTACTAAAGTCTTCATTTGGATATTTGTTGTGAAGTGCTTCAAGGAGCATTTGCTTAGCAAGATTTCCATTTCTCGTTAAAATTGGTCCATGAAAGTAAGAACAATAAGTGTGCTTGTATATTGCTCCTTCAGTTTTATCTTCGCCGTTGTTACCATGACCTTCTTGAACAATGCCTAATGGTTGCTCATCATCTCCCAAGAAAGTTCGACCATTATGGTTTTCGAAGCCATGATATAAATCGCCATTTTGAGGATTCTTAATAACGATATCTCCAATAAACCTGGTTTGGTTTTGCATTGCAGAACGGTGACTGCTTTGGGTAACAGTATAGTGACTAAGGACACCAATTCCTGGGATCTTTTCGCCATTTGCATCAACGTAATACTGACCTAATAATTGAAAACCTCCGCAGATTGCTAAAAATGGTTTGCCACCATTGATAAAGCGAGCAATTGCTTCTTTTTTATGAGGAATATCTTTGGAAATCACCATTTGTTCATAATCTTGGCCACCACCAAAGACTGCTAGATCATATTGCTGATCATCAAAGTCATCACCAATGCTGACAATGTCAGATGTAATGTCAGTATCCATCTGCTTGCCGTAATATTTTAAGGCGATGATATTACCAATATCACCATAGGTATTCATTAAGTCACCATAAAAATGAGCAACTTTTAAATTATACTTAGCCATTAATCCATGCCTCCTTGAATATACTTTCGCTCTGCTAATTCTTTACGAAGTTGAAGCATTGCAGTGTAACTAGAGAGAACGTAAACATGTTTAGTAGGCATTTGCTTAATTTTATCAATCACTTTAGCAAGATCAGGTTCTTCTTCAATATCGTTAATACCGGCCATTGTTAAACGGGTCGAAATATCTTTATACCGTTCTCCACCCGTGAAGAACTTCTTAATGGAATGATTATTTAATTTTTCAAAATTACCATCCCAGATCCAACTGGTGTCGATTCCATCAGCATAATGAGCATTCAGCAAGAATCCAAAACTAAATGGTTCTGGATCAGTCAGGACCATATCAATTACCTGATTCAGACCAACGGGATTTTTAACAAGGACAAGTGTGACCTCTTTACCGTCAACGTTAATAATTTCTTGCCTTCCAAAAACGTGTTCATCGGCCTGAAAGGCATTTTGAATTTGCGCAGGTGAAACACCTAAAAAGCGCCCCAATGAATATGCTGCTAGTGCGTTGTAAATGTTGTATAAACCACCAACCCCAATCTCAAATGGATGACCATCAATTTGGAACTTAGAAGAAGTAGGGGTCATGGAACCGATAGCAGTAACCTTATATGTTAGTTCTGGTCGATGGAAACCACAGTTTGGACAGAAATATTCTCCGAGACTAGCGTAAGTAATATTATGGAAGTGCAGAATGTGCTGACATTTTGTACAGAGCAAACCATCAGTATTTGCTGGCGCACGCAAATCTTCTTGGTGATCATTAGCAAATCCATAGTAAATTACTGGGTTAGGGAGGTCTTTTGTATTGAAAATCTGTTCGTCTCCATTGGCAATAATGGTTGCTTTTGGAGCCAGTTTAACACCGGCAAGGATCTTATCATAAGTAGTATAAATTTCACCATAACGATCCATTTGGTCACGAAACAAGTTAGTCATAACAATAGCAATAGGCTGAATGTGCTTAGTAACCATTCTGACGTTAGCTTCGTCAACCTCTAAGACAGCAAGCCCTTTTTGTTTAGCTCGAGGAGCAGTAATAAACGCAGTCACAATTCCTTGTTCCATATTTGAACCGGATGGATTAGTAACCACTTGTGGATATTTCTCACGTAAAACGCGAGTACTTAATGCAGTGGTTAATGTTTTACCGTTGGTTCCGGTAATAATTACTAAATCATATTTTTTGCTAAATTCACTTAAGATGTTAGGGTCAAGTTTTAATGTGATTTTTCCTGGCAATGAACTCCCGCCATGGAAAACATTGTGTAAAAACCAGTAACTAGAACGACCAGCAAATTCGGCAAACGAACTTTTAATTGACATTCTAATATTATCCTTTCGACTTAAATCTTTATAACGATTAATTTTAACCGTTATTGGCATAAAAAGAAAGCGAGCAATTCCCCTAATTTTCAGTAATTATCTAAATTAAATTTTTGAACGTTGATAATATTTGAATTGGTGTTCAAAAAGCATCAGAATGACAACTCGATTTCCTATTCAAAAACTCCCCACTTTCCGTTATAATTGAACAGTACTAAATTAATCGGGAAAGGTGAATATTTTGGCGCAGTTATTCTTTAAATATGGCGCAATGAATTCTGGGAAATCAATTGACATCTTGAAAGTTGCTCACAACTATGAAGAGCAAGGGAAGCCAGTTGAGCTATTGACCAGTGGTGTGGATACTCGAGCAGGACGAGGAGTGATTGCCAGTCGTATTGGTTTAAAACGGCGGGTGACTCCTGTGATGAAGGACACCAACGTTTATAAATTGGTAAAAGATGTTTTGGCAGACCATAAAATATACTGTGTCTTAATTGATGAAGCCCAGTTTTTAACCAAAGAGCATGTTTTGCAATTAACAAAAATTGTCGATGAATTAGGGGTTCCGGTGATGACCTTTGGTTTAAAAAATGATTTCCGCAACGAATTATTTGAAGGGTCTAAATACCTATTAATTTATGCTGACAAGATTGAAGAGATGAAAACAATCTGTTGGTTCTGCCCTCATAAGGCAACTATGAATCTACGTATTCATAATGGCAAGCCAGTTTATGAGGGAGACCAAGTACAAATTGGTGGTAATGAATCATATTACCCAGTATGTCGCAAACATTATTTTCACCCCGAATTAACGAGTGAACAGGAGAATGACTAATGGAAATGGATGAAATCTTTGATAAATTACAAGCGGTTGCTGACCGTTACGATGAGTTAAATGAATTAATCAGCGATCCTGAAGTCATTGCTGATAGCCAGCGTTTTATGAAACTATCTAAAGAAGAAGGTAGTTTGCGTGAAACAGTTGAGAAGTATCATCAATATCAAAAAGTTACCCAGACAATTAATGACGACGAAGAACTTCTTCGTGAAACGAAAGATGATGAATTGGCTGAGATGACTAAAGAAGAACTAGCTGATTCAAAAGAAGAACAGGAAAAATTAGCCCACGAGCTAGAAGTATTATTAATTCCAAAAGATCCTAATGATGATAAGAACATTATTATGGAAATTCGTGGGGCTGCTGGTGGTGACGAAGCCAGTTTGTTTGCTGGTGACCTTTATAATATGTATCTTCACTACGCTGAAAAACAGGGCTGGAATGTTGAAGTAGTCGACAAGACAGAAACTGAAGTCGGTGGCTTTAAGGAAATTGTCTTAATGATTTCTGGTGATAAAGTTTACTCTAAATTGAAATTTGAAAACGGGGCCCACCGTGTTCAGCGAATTCCAGTAACAGAATCGGCCGGTCGAGTTCACACGTCAACTGCAACTGTGGGTGTTATGCCCGAAGCAGAGGACGTTGAAATTGATTTAGATCCAAAAGACATTCGTGTTGATGTTTACCGTTCATCTGGTGCTGGTGGTCAGCACATTAACAAAACTTCTTCTGCGGTTCGGATGACGCACCTGCCAACAGGAATTGTCGTAGCAATGCAGGATGAACGTTCTCAACAACAGAACCGTGCTAAGGCCATGCGAATTCTCAAAGCCCGTGTCTATGATTACTACCAGCAAAAAGAACAAAGTGCTTATGATCAAAAACGGAAAGACGCAATTGGAACAGGTGACCGTTCCGAGCGGATCCGAACTTACAACTATCCACAAAATCGGGTGACGGATCACAGAATTGGTCTTACACTGAATAAGTTGGATAAAATTATGGATGGTGACTTAGATGAAATCATTGAAGCATTAATAATCGCCGACCAAACTAAAAAATTGGAGCAATTACGTAATGAGTAATTGGACATATTTTCAAGCCCAGCGATGGGCTTCTTCTTTTTTACGGAGACTACATCAGGATCCATATGCTCCGGAATTTGTTTTGAAAATGATTCATGGGTGGTCTGATGCAGACCTATTAATGCACAATCGAGTAGTCATGTCTGATGATGAGAAGCAACGGTTTCAAGCAGCCATTTTTAGAATAGCTAAAAACGAACCGACTCAGTATGTTGTTGGCAAAGCGCCATTTTTTGGTAGGACATTTGTAGTGAATAATGATGTTTTAATCCCAGAAATGGAAACTGAAGATTTAGTGGAATGGGTATTACAAGAAATGCCTGAAAATGAACCGCTGAAAGTCCTTGATCTGGGGACAGGCAGTGGTGTAATTGGCATTACACTATCGTTGGAACGGCCACGTTGGAACATTACGTTGAGTGATATTTCAGCTGGAGCACTGCGGGTGGCAACTGCTAATCAGCGCTTGCATGGGACTAATTTGCCAGAGATTGAGAGCGATTTATTTACCAAATTGGCTAATGAAAGGTATGATTTAATTGTAACTAATCCACCTTATATTTCTCCAAATGCCAGGGATGTGATGGATCAATCAGTAATCGAGTATGAACCACCGGTAGCACTTTTTGCTTCGGAGAATGGTTTAGGACTTTATCATCGCTTATTTGAACAGGTTCATTATCATCTAAAACCTGGCGGAATATTATTTGGTGAAACTGGTTACGATCAAGAAGAATCAATTCAACGACTATTTCATCAAACGCAGCCACAGGCAAAGATAAAAGTACGGCATGATATTGCTGACCGGATGCGTATGATTAAAGCATGGGATTTTATTTAAGATCAAAGGTGATTGAAATGGAAACAACAATTTATAACCTAAATCAAATAACAAAGGCAGCACAAGCGCTTAAAGATGGTGAACTAGTGGCCTTTCCAACTGAAACTGTTTATGGCCTTGGAGCAGATGCAACCAATGAGGATGCAGTTAAAAAGGTCTATCAAGCTAAGGGAAGGCCTAGTGACAATCCACTGATTGTGCATGTGGATTCTGTTGAAATGGTAGAAAAATATGCCCGAGAAATTCCTGAGAAAGCACGTCAATTAATGAAGAAGTTCTGGCCGGGATCATTAACTATTATTTTGAATATTAAACCTGGTTCCTTATCAAAGACAGTCACCGGTGGATTATCAACCGTTGCATTTCGTTTTCCTAACAGCCAACCAACATTGGAATTAATTAAAGAGGCTGGGGTACCAATTGTGGGGCCTTCAGCTAATACTTCTGGGAAGCCGAGCCCAACTACTGCTCAGCATGTGTACCATGATTTAAATGGCAAAATTAAGGGGATTTTAGATGACGGTCCAACCAGAGTGGGAGTTGAATCAACGGTTCTTGATATGTCTACTGATCATCCAGTAATTTTAAGACCGGGAGCAGTTACTAAAGCAGATATTGAAAGCGTAATTGGTTCGATCGATTTAAACCATCATCATGTTGGCAAAAGCGAAACACCAAAGGCTCCGGGAATGAAATATAAACATTACGCACCTAATGCTCAAGTTTATATTGTTGATGAAGACTCTGACTGGAACACTGTCATGGAATGGATTAGTAAGCAATCATTCACTGTTGGGGTAATGGCAGATGAGAACATTCTTCATCAGATTACTTTACCTAAAAATGCTGATTCATTTTCATTAGGTAAAAATATCGTCGATGCAAGTGCACGTTTGTTTGATGGCCTTCGAAAATATGATGACGAGAATCAGGTTCAAGCGATTGTAACACAAGCATATCCAAGTCACGGACTGGGGCTAGCTTACATGAACCGTTTGAATAAATCAGCTGGTGGTCAGCACTTTAAGGATTTAGGGTTTAAATAATTTTTTGAAATAAATCCAGTAAATGTCTAACAAATTACATGGTTTTTGGTACAATAATTGAGAAACAAAAAGGAGTGTATTAACCATGGGTAAATTTGAAGTTTTAGATCATCCTTTGATTCAGCATAAGTTAACAATGATTCGTGACAAAAATGTTGGTACAAAGGTATTTCGTGAAACCGTTAAAGAGCTTGCAACATTAATGGCATACGAAGTTTCACGTTCAATGCCACTGAAAGATGTTGAAGTGGAGACACCAATTGCAAAAACCACTAAAAAGGAATTAGCTGGTAAAAAAGTGGCAATTGTACCAATTTTACGGGCTGGTTTAGGAATGGTAGATGGAATGACTGAACTAATTCCTGCTGCTAAAATCGGCTTCATTGGTATGTATCGTGATGAAGAAACTTTGAAACCTCATGAATACTTTGTAAAACTACCTAACGACATTACAGAACGGCAACTTTTTGTTGTGGATCCAATGCTGGCAACTGGTGGTTCTGCAATTATGGCAATTGATGCTTTGAAGAAACGTGGGTGTTCTGAAAAGAATATTAAATTTGCTTGCTTAGTAGCAGCTCCAGAAGGGGTTCAAGCTGTTCGTGAAAAGTTCCCAGATGTTGATTTATACACATGTGGTTTAGATGATCATCTCAATGATGACGGTTATATTGTTCCCGGTTTAGGTGATGCCGGTGACCGTCTCTTTGGTACTAAGTAATCATTTATTAGCTAAAAAGACCACTAGCACTTGTTTGATGCTAGTGGTCTTTTGGTTTATGGACTTAAAGGGAACGATTATATTCAACGATTCGAACATCGCTGGGAAGGGACATCGCAAGTTCAGTAACTCCTGCATTGCTGGGAAAATTGTTAATAATATTGATTCCCAAATAATCAGCGACGGTACGAATGAAAGCACCGTGAGACACAATTAACACATTTCCTCCATGGGGAAGTTGCTGAGTAATATTATAAAGTCCCTTTTTAAACCGTGTAATGATATCCGGATACAGTTCGGCTTGGTGAGTAGGATCATCATCTTGCATAAGTTGACGTACATATGCGAATCCTTGCTTAGCAATAATATCATCTTGACTATCGAATCCATATCGTTGACAAATCTTTTTGAAAACATCATTTGCTGGTAATCCTTCAAACGAAGAGAAGAACACTTCTCGAAAGGCCGGATCAGTTTTGATTATAGCCGGTTGTTTTACAAGTTGTTGAATAATGAGGTCCCTTGTTTGAATTGCACGGTGCAAGTCAGAAGAGACCACTAAATCAAACGGGATACTTTGTAAGTTTGCTCCCGTTTGGCTAGCTTGCTGTTCACCAAGCTCTGTTAATTCAGAATCAATCCAGCCTTGAAGACGATGAAAGGTATTTAAAAAAGTTTGGCCGTGTCGAACTAAGTAAATATGATATTCTGCCATTCGTATTTTCTCCCTTACATTTCTGATAGGTTCATTTTAAAACAATGACGGTAGAAACACTAACTTTTCTTTAATATTAGTCCAACAAGAATTAACAGCTTTGAAGGGATATAGTAGAATGTGGAACGATAATTCGAAAGAGGAATATGAAAATGAACCTAATGAAAAAATGGTGGAGTAAGCATTGGAAGGTATTGATGCTACTCTTTTTCCTGGCCTTGGGCAGTATAATTTTAGTGAGCCATAACCAATCGATGTATCGACGGCCTATTGGAAAAGTTATTGCTGTAAAAGTGATTCACCGTCAAAAACAAAAGGACGAATTTAATAATATTGATTATCAGTACAAACAACGATTAACGTTACGGGTAATGAATGGTAAACATCAAGGTAAACTGGTTTACGCTAATAATGATTATTCACAGTCAGGTGGAATGGATCAACGCTATCAAATTGGGCAACAGGCTTTTTTAACTCAATTATCCAGTAGTAACGGTCATTTGACTGCTAATGTTTCAGGACTAAAGCGTGACACAACTTTAGTAGCGTTGCTATGGATTGTAGTAATCTTAGTTACCATGCTTTTTGGAAGATCTGGAGGGCTTGCTTTCACTTCAGTAATCTTGAACGTTGTTTTCTTTGTTATTGCTGTCAAAATTAACGTTCAAACGCAAGCTAATTATTTGTTACTAATTTTTGCAGTTGTGTCTGTGCTAATGGCACTAGCATCGTTAACTTTTGTATATGGTTGGAGCAAGCAGACACTAGCAACTCTGATTGCTTCATTGTTAGGAGTGGGGCTCTCAATGCTGATCTTCGTAGTGGTTAGTAAAATCACCGGAGAAAAGGGGATTTATTACGAATCAATGCAGTATGTTACCCAAAATTACCGGATGCTATATTTGGCTGAAGTAATGATTGGTGTGCTAGGTGCAGTAATGGATGAAACCAGCGATATTCTAGCTACGATGTTTGAAGTGAAAAGAATTAATCATAATCCTCAATGGCGAACACTCTATGATGCTGGACGAAGTGTTGGCCAATCTGTGATGGGACCTCTAGCCAATATTTTGTTAATGATTTTTTTGTTTTCAACTTTAACAAACGCAGTTTTATTATTACGTAACGGTAATTCATGGTGTTATACATTTAATATGTGTATGAGTTTAGGGGTGGCCCAAAGTTTAGTTTCAGGAATTGGGATCGTAATTACAGTCCCGGTAATCAGTTATTTAGCAGCATTTATTTTGGCAAGAAGGTGACGCAATGAGTACTATAACAGCATTAGCATTAATATTGTTATTATTGATGATTGCTGTTGGTGGAAAGCAAGGATGGTCATCATTTGTCAGTTTAATGCTGAACTTTTGTTACTTCTTCCTCGGACTGGTTCTTGTTGCATGGCATTTTTCACCACTAGTCATCACAGTTATTTTAGGAATTTTAATTTTGGCAACAACTATTTTTATGGGAACTGACGATTTACAAGTTAGTGTAAGTGCATTTGAAGCTTCTATCATTGTAATGATTATTGTTATTATTATGACATTAGTGGCAGAACATTTTGTTCAAGCAACGGGGTTCAGTAATGAAAATAGTAGTGAACTAGAAGGAATGTCAATTTTAATTGGTATTAGTTATGTGCAAATTGGAATGATGACAATGATTCTGAGTTGTTCAGGTTCAATTGCAGAGGCATCAATAGCGATTGTAAGCGGAATTGTGGAAACCTTTCGACATGATAAACACATTTTTAGTCGTCAATTAATGTTAAGTGGAATGCAAATTGGTAAGCATATTATGGGAACCACATTAAATACTTTACTATTTGGATTTTTAGGTAATCTGTTAGCATTATTTATTTGGTTTGCTGGTTTAAATTATTCATTTGGTACAATTATGAATAATAAAATATTAGTCACTGAACTAGTTACTGTGTTAATTTCATTTATTGGTGTTATTTTAACAGTGCCCTTGTCTACGGAATTGATTTTATGGAATCAAAGAAAAATTGTTGACAATGAACACAAAACTAACTATGATACTAATGATAAATAGATATCCTTTAATTAGGTCCAGAGAGGCCTCAAAGGTACGGTGAAATAATGGTGGAACTGTTTATCAGATTCCAAATTATATAGTCCCTGAGGTTTCTCTACCTGAGGGACTATTTTTTTGGAAAGGAAGATTGCAGATGGCAAAAAGACGTGACGTAGTTATCGATGTTGATGAACGTCCAAAAGCTGGCCAGTGGTTTGGCTTATCATTGCAACACATGTTTTCAATGTTTGGTTCTACCGTTTTGGTACCAATTTTAGTGGGATTAAACCCTGGAATTGCTTTATTTAGTTCCGGTGTTGGAACCCTGATTTATTTATTAATTACGAATCATAAGATTCCAGCATACATGGGGTCCAGTTTCTCATTTGTTGTACCAATGATGGCTTTAATGAAAACGACCGGTTACCCTGGAATTGCTCAAGGGACAATTGCCGTAGGGTGTGTATACCTCATTGTCTCCTTAATAGTTAGCTTTTTTGGATCAGACTGGATTGACCGGATTTTACCTCCAATAGTTGTGGGACCCGTAGTAATGGTAATTGGTTTATCATTGGCCGGAACTGCTGCTAAAGATGCCACAATTAATAGTGGTCATTATGATATTCGCTATTTCATGGTTGCAATGCTTACAATGCTTTTAACAGTAGCATTTAACATGTATTTCAAGGGATTTTTAGGATTAATTCCAATTCTAATGGGAATTGTCTTTGGATATGTAATAGCGGTTCTGTTTGGAATTATTAACTTTGCACCTGTTGTGGCAGCACATTGGTTTAGCTTGCCAAAGTTTCAATTACCATTTATCAACTATATTCCCAAATTTTATTGGGGAGCCATTTTAAGCATGGCACCAATTGCGTTTGTAACCATGACTGAACACTTGGGCCACATCATGGTATTGAATGAATTAACCGAACGTAATTATTTCAAAGATCCTGGATTAAACCACACGTTGGCTGGTGATGGTACAGCTTCCATCATTGCTGGATTTGTTGGAGGACCTCCTGTTACTAGTTATGGTGAAAATATTGGTGTACTGGCTATCACTAAGGTACATAGTGTATATGTTATTGCGGGAGCTGCCCTATTTGCTGTCTTCTTTAGTTTTGTTGGAAAATTAAGTGCTTTAATCGAATCGATTCCTTCTCCTGTAATTGGGGGGATTTCATTCCTGTTATTTGGGGTAATTGCGTCTAGTGGTTTACGTGTGATGATTGAAGATCAGATTGACTTTAATAAAAAACGTAATCTAATGATTTCCTCAGTAATCCTTGTTATCGGGATTGGAAATGCTTATCTGAAGTTAGGGCAATATCAGTTTTCAGGGTTAGCAGTGGCTGCTGTATTAGGAATCTTACTGAATTTGATTTTGCCTCAAGAAGCAGCAAGTGAAAAACAAAATGAAAAATCAATGAAAAAGGTCTCATAATTGCAATATGTCGGTGTTGAAACCGCTTCATTTGCCTTTGCTATTTGATTTAAAAAATGATATATTTAGGTCTGTAATTTGAGTATTGTGAAAGCATTTCTCAACTTTACAGACCTTATTTTATGTTATGAGGAAAAGAGGTGGAATATGAATGGGCGGTGATGCTTATACTTTTAACCTATTCGGTTTAACATTTAATATCACTAACATGATTTCAGGATTAGTTGTATGTGTAATTGTGTTCTTCCTGCTATTTGGATTATCACGACACATTCAAATGAAACCTAAGGGTGGTCAGAATGTTATTGAATGGCTCATTGATTTCACAAATGGAATAGTTCGTGGTCAAATGAATCGTGAAGTTGGAGCTAGATTTAGCTACTTTATCTTCATTCTGTTTGTGTTTATTTTTGTAGCTAACCAGTTAGGTTTAATCTTACAGGTTGGCTGGAACGGGCATGAATTGGTTAAGAGTCCAACAGCTGATCCAGTAATTACATTAACGTTCTCTTTAATGGTTATTGTTCTCTCACACTTTGCGGGACTAGTAAACAACGGAATTAAAGGTTATTTTGCTGAATTCGTCTCGCCAAGTGCGTTAATGTTACCAATTAATTTGATTGAAGAGGTAAGTAATTTCTTAACTCTTGGATTACGGATTTTCGGTAATATTTATGCTGGTGAACTTTTACTGGGGCTGCTTGGTCAAATGGCTTTCTCGCACGGATGGCCGACAATCATTGCTAGTTTGCCAGTTGAAATGATTTGGCAAGGCTTTTCAGTGTTTATTGGTTCAATCCAAGCTTATGTCTTTGTAACATTAACAACGGTTTATATTTCTCGGAAGGTTTCTGGGGATTAGTACTTATATTTTTAAGGAGGTACTCAAAATGGGTGCAATTGCTGCTGGTATCGCTGCCGCTTGTGCAGCGCTCGCTACTGGTTACGGAAATGGTTTAGTTATTTCTCATACTGTTGATTCAATGGCTCGTCAACCACAAATCGCAGGACAACTTCGGACCACAATGTTCATCGGTGTTGGTTTGATTGAAGGGGTTCCTATTTTAGCGATCGTTGTTGCCTTCTTGGTTATGAACAAGTAGTGGTTGGTAGAAACGATTTAAAGAATAGGAAAGGAGGTGTCATGAATGCTAGTTCTTGCTCAATCAAATAGTTTGTACATGGGTGATATGCTATTTTACTTAATTTCATTTATCATTCTAGCTTTATTAGTATGGCATTTTGCTTGGAAACCTGTTACACAAATGATGGAAAAGCGGGCCAACAAAATTGCGGATGATATTGATAATGCTTCAAAGGATCGAAAAGAAGCTGCAAAGTTAGCTGCGCAACGACAAGAAGAATTGCAAGGCTCAAAGCAAGAAGCTACCCAAATTGTTGAGGACGCGCGTAAAAATGGTGAAAGTCTTCGAAATGAAATTGTAGACAAGGCTCACCAAAGCGCTCAATCAATTCAAGAACAAGCACAACGTGACGCTGAACAAGCACGTCAGGATGCACTAAAGAGCGCAAAGGATGACGTGGCAAACCTATCTCTTGAGATTGCTGCTAAGTTGATTAACAAACAGCTAAATGCTGATGATCAACAACAATTAATTGATTCTTACATTGAAGGGTTGAGTAAAAAATGAGTCTTGATAAGAAGACGGTTGCAAAACGGTATGCTAAGGCGTTATTCGAATTAGTAAGTGCTGATGATCAACTGGAACAAACTTATCAAGAACTTGTTGCACTGCGAACTGTCTTTGAACAGAACGTGGGACTACAACGGGCCCTTAGTGGAACCAATTTAAGCCAAGGCCAAAAGAAGAGCATGATAGAAGAATTAAAGGATGGGTCCTCCAAATTAGTGGCCAATTTAATTCAAATGGTCTTCGATTATGGTCGAATGGGAGAAATGGTTGCAATCATTGATGAGTTTGAAGCACAGTATGACCAATTACACAAACGGGTTCATGCTGATGTCGTCTCTGCCGTGCAACTGGATGAAAATAGACGTCAAAAACTAGCCGATGCTTTAGCGGAACGTTTAGGAGCCAATGAAGTGATTTTAAATCAAACAGTCGATCCAAAAATTATTGGCGGATTAATTGTAAAAGTTGGTAGTCAAACGCTTGACGGGAGTTTAAAGACCAAGCTAGGAAAGATACGTCAATTGCTTGTTGAATAGGTTGTTTTGTACTTGAAGAGGTGAGATTTGTATGAGCATTAAAACTGAGGAAATCAGTTCACTCATCAAAAAGCAACTCGCCAATTACCAAGACACTATTTCTGTTGAAGAAACAGGGACTGTGACATATGTTGGTGATGGTGTTGCTCGTGCCGACGGGCTTGAAAATGCCATGGCTGGTGAGTTGCTCGAATTTGATAATGGAGTCTATGGGATGGCCCAAAACCTCGAATCAAACAACGTTGGTATCGTTGTTTTAGGTGATTACACAGGAATTCGCGAAGGAGATACAGTTAAGCGGACTGGTCGAATTATGGAAGTTCCTGTTGGTGATGCCTTATTAGGTCGGGTTGTTGACCCATTAGGTCGCCCAATTGACGGTCTCGGTGACATTAAAACTGATAAGACACGTCCAATTGAAAAAAAGGCTCCTGATGTTATGGAACGGAAGAGTGTTTCTGAACCGCTCCAAACGGGGATTAAAGTTATCGATGCATTAGTACCAATCGGTCGGGGTCAACGTGAATTGATCATTGGTGACCGTAAGACTGGTAAGACTTCAATTGCATTGGATACGATTATTAACCAAAAAGACCAAAACATGATTTGTATCTATGTTGCTATTGGTCAAAAGGAATCAACTGTTCGTGGTGCTGTTGAAACATTACGTCGTTATGGTGCGTTAGACTATACGATTGTTGTATCAGCTTCAGCATCTAACCCAGCACCAATGTTATACATTGCACCATATGCTGGTGCTGCCATGGGTGAAGAGTTTATGTATAATGGCAAGGACGTTTTGATTATTTATGATGACTTGTCAAAACAAGCGGATGCTTACCGTGAACTATCACTGATTTTGCGTCGACCACCTGGTCGTGAAGCTTATCCTGGTGATATTTTCTATACTCACTCACGGTTGTTGGAACGTGCGGCACGGTTATCTGATGATTTAGGTGGTGGCTCAATGACAGCCTTGCCTATTATCCAGACTCAAGCTGGTGACGTTTCTGCATATATTCCAACTAACGTTATTTCCATTACCGATGGACAAATTTTCTTAAATGCTGATTCTTTCTATGCTGGACAACGGCCAGCCATTGATGCCGGGACATCAGTTTCTCGTGTTGGTGGTGACGCCCAAGTTAAAGCGATGAAGAAAGTATCCGGAACACTTCGTCTGGATATTGCTTCTTACAATGAATTAGCATCATTTGCTCAATTCGGTTCTGATCTGGATGCTGCTACCCAGGCTAAGTTATCACGTGGTGAAAGAACTGTGGAAGTTCTTAAGCAAGGTTTACATCAACCACAACCTGTTGAACAACAAGTTGTTACTTTGTACGCTCTTGGTCACGGGTACTTAGATAGTTTGCCTGTCGATGATATTTTACGTTTTGAAAGTGAATTAGCTAACTATATGCGTGCTAACCATCAAGACCTATATGACCAAATTAAGTCAACTGGTAAACTTCCTGATGGAAATGCCTTAGATGAAGCAATTACATCGTTTAAGGACACTTTTGAAACAAGTGATCAAAAGAAAGCCAAAGCGGCTGACGATCAACAAGAGGCCCAAGAGGCCGAAGACTAGATACTGACGTTTTAAGAAAGGATGGTGAGATTTAGTGCCAGCATCATTAGCTGCAGTTAAGCGTCGCTTGGATTCGACACGAAGTACACGACAAATTACAACTGCAATGCAGATGGTTTCTACAGCCAAGTTGAACCAAGTTCAAAGTCACACTAAGACTTATCAAGTTTATGCTGATGAAGTTAAAGCGATTTTGGCAAGCCTGGTTAAATCTCATATTGCCACGCTGAAAAGCAAGGAAAATGCTGAAAAAATCGGAGCGGAAATTGGCTCATTGTTTGATGAGCGCCCGGTAAAAAAGGTCGGTATTTTAGTAATTACATCGGATCGAGGGTTGGTTGGTAGTTATAACAGTAATGTTATTAAATCCACCCTTGATACGATGAAGAAAAATGGCCTCAATAAAGATAACACCGTGTTTTTAACTGTTGGGAAGACCGGTACGGAATTCTTTAAAAAGCGCGGTATGAACGTTGTCTTTGAATATACGGGTGTGAGTGACGTGCCTACATATCGTGAGGTCGAAGGGATTGTTAAGAAAGCAGTTCAAATGTTTGAAGATCATGTTTACGATCAACTATATATTTCTTATAGCCATTTCGTAAATCGAATTGTTTCACATGATCGGACTGAATTGTTCTTACCAATTTCGGTAAAATCATTAGAAGAACATGAAGATGAACGGGTTGCAGAGACCGTGACTAATGATATTGAAGCTGAGTACGATTTGGAACCCGGCTTATTAGATATGATTAGTTTGTTGGTTCCTCAATATGCGAATAGTTTAGTTTATGGAGCTATTTTGGATGCTAAAACATCTGAGCACGCTTCCAGTGCTAATGCTATGAAGTCAGCTTCAGATAATGCTGATGATATTATTGCGACCTTACAGTTACAATATAATCGTGCACGTCAAGCTGCTATTACTACTGAAATCACTGAAATTACAGGTGGTATGACAGCCCAAGAATAATTTGTAAATGGGAGGAAATACATGAGTACTACTGGTAAAGTTGTCCAAGTTATTGGACCAGTTGTCGATGTTGAATTTCCTGCAGACGAAAAACTCCCAGAGATTAACACGGCTTTAAAAATTCAGGAAGCTGATGACAAGACTTTGACGGTGGAAGTTGCCCTTGAATTAGGTGACGGCATCGTACGAACAATTGCTATGGACGGTACTGATGGATTAAAGCGTGGAATGGACGTTGAAAATACTGGCGCATCAATTAGTGTTCCAGTTGGGGACGATACTCTCGGACGGGTGTTTAATGTCTTAGGTGAACCAATCGATGGCGGTCCAGAATTTGGATCAGATGCAAAACGAATGCCAATCCACCGTGATGCACCAAAGTATGAAGATTTGAACAACGAAACTGAAATTCTAGAAACTGGAATTAAGGTTATTGATTTGTTAGCGCCTTATGTTCGGGGTGGTAAAATTGGATTATTTGGTGGTGCCGGAGTTGGTAAAACTGTTTTAATTCAAGAGTTAATTCATAATATTGCCCAAGGACACAATGGTATTTCTGTTTTCACCGGTGTTGGTGAACGTAGTCGTGAAGGGAACGACATGTACTACGAAATGAAAGGATCTGGAGTCCTTGATAAAACAGCCATGGTTTATGGTCAAATGAATGAACCACCTGGTGCCCGGATGCGGGTTGCATTAACAGGTTTAACAATTGCTGAATACTTCCGTGATGTTAAAGGACAAGACGTTCTGTTATTCATTGACAATATTTTCCGGTTTACTCAAGCCGGTTCAGAAGTTTCTGCCTTGCTTGGGCGGATTCCTTCTGCCGTTGGTTACCAACCAACGTTAGCAACTGAAATGGGTCAATTGCAGGAACGAATCACTTCAACTAAGAAGGGATCAATCACTTCTATTCAAGCTGTTTATGTTCCTGCCGATGACTATACCGACCCTGCTCCAGCTACTACGTTTGCGCACTTGGATGCAACCACAAACTTGGAACGGCGGTTAACACAAATCGGAATCTATCCTGCTGTGGACCCATTGGCTTCTACTTCAACTGCTCTTACCCCTGAAATTGTTGGTAAGGAACACTATGAAGTAGCTACTCAGGTCCAACATGTCTTGCAACGTTATCGTGAATTGCAGGATATTATCTCTATTTTAGGGATGGATGAATTATCCGACGAAGAAAAGACGATTGTTGCTCGTGCACGGCGGATTCAAAACTTCCTTTCTCAAAGTTTTAGTGTTGCGGAACAATTTACTGGTACCCCAGGTGCTTACGTTCCTTTGAAGGAAACTGTTAAGGACTTCAAGGAAATTCTAGAAGGTAAATATGATGACCTTCCAGAAGAAGCATTCCGTTTGGTTGGTAATATTGATGATGTCAAGGCTAAGGCTAAGAAGATGCAAGAAGATTCAGCAGTTAAGGATTAGGAGGGATGCTCATGGCAGATGCAACATTCCACGTTAGCATTGTCACCCCGGATGGTACGGTTTATAACGAAGAAAGCACAATGCTAGTAGTTACAACCGAAACCGGTGAACTGGGTTTAATGGCAGATCACCTTCCATTAATTGCTGCTTTGACAATTGGTGAATTAACTGTTAAACATTCTGATACTGGGGACCATGACACATTTGTTGCGGTCAACGGTGGTTATGTTAAGTTTGACGGAAAAAATGCCGAAGTTATCGCTGATAGTGCCGAATTACAATCAGAAATTGATGTTAACCGGGCTAAAAATGCTAAAGAGCGTGCTGAAAAGACAATCCAACATGCCCGTGAAGTTGAAGACCCTGATGAATTAGCTCGGGGACAAGTTCACTTAGCACGTGCCCTTAACAGGTTACGAGTATCAAGCGAAAGCTAATTTAATGATGGAAAAGCTCATCAGATTTAAAGCGTGATAGGGAATGAATAACCCTATCACGCTTTTACTATGTGAATAGAATTAGTTAAATTTTTTGATCATTATTAGTTACTAGTTTTGAT
>NZ_JACJKU010000180.1 GCF_016901675.1 Limosilactobacillus coleohominis | reverse complement strand
TCGTCAATTAGGAGTGAACCACCAAACCATTAATAATGAGCTTAAACGTGGTACAGTTCGCCAAATTCGTCGTCAAAAATTCAATGGTAAGACTTACGATTACCCTTATTACATCTACAGTTATGAAGCTGGTCAGAATATTTATCTTAAATGCCACCAACGGTCCGGTCGTCCTCGTTTATATTACCGCTCAAAGCGTTTTTTACAATTGACCGACCAATTAATGCTTGGTGAATTTGATGAGCATCGTTACTCTCCTCAAGCAGCTATTTATAAGGCACGTGATTTGATGAGTGATGATTCACTGATCCCTAAGTCTGTTGTGACTTTGTATCAGTAGATTAATGATGGTGTATTCCGTACGTCTAACTTGGACCTTTTTGAGAAAACTAAACGTAAACACCATCAATCTCATCCACAAGTCAAAAAGTGCTTAGGACCTAACATTGCTCAACGTCCACAGGTTGCGGACCAACGGTCCGAAATTGGTCATTGGGAACTAGACACTATTCAAGGTCATAAAGATGGCAAG
>NZ_JACJKU010000179.1 GCF_016901675.1 Limosilactobacillus coleohominis | reverse complement strand
CGATTTCATTGTAACAGAGGTTTACCTCTGTTTTTTTGTTTAAAACACAAAAATGGCATTGGTATAGAGATGAAAAATCTCTAACCAACACCATTTGGTGTAGAACCTAAAAAATGGAGCGTGATAGAAGTCGTTAGAGACATCTATCACGCTCTATTTATTTCCCGGTTAATGATACCTTATTATTACGTTATTAAAGGGCTACTTGATATTAATTATACTAGTAGCTACATTGTTTCTCCCATTTTTTTATAGGAATCCATCCCACCTAGCCAAAGGTCATCCATTGAAACACCACGCTCTTCAGCAAAGGCCTTCATGAGGGTTTCGTGATTCATTAAATGATATTTCTTATTGGGGTTGGCAGGATCAATAACTTTAATCTGAGCCATCATGCCACCATCTTCGTGTTCAATGATGTGACAATGGTACATGAAGACGCCTGGGACTTTAAACCACACTTTAATGCGAACATGTTCTTGTGGATTAACGACGACCGTATCTTTTAATCCCGTTTCATTTGGTAGTGGGGCATGTCCATTACGCGAAATAATGGTAAATGCACAACCATGCATATGATAAGGGTGGATC
>NZ_JACJKU010000178.1 GCF_016901675.1 Limosilactobacillus coleohominis | reverse complement strand
TTGGCTGTCTTGCCATTTTCGTAAACGTAGTGAATTGTCTCATTCTTAGTAACGTGATCATTAACACTATTTGTATCATGACGTAAATGTACAAAGTAATGCTGATCAATTTTACTATCATGATCAAACGTTAATACACCCTTATTAGTATCATCACTAACGAGAACATAATGCAAATCCTCATAGTTCTTAATATCATTACCAGTAGTGTACTTAGCTTGACTGTCACTTGGACCTTCTTGATTGACTATTTTCAAAGTGTGTCCAGTGGTATCGTCAATGAAGGTTACATCTAGCTTTTGCTTATCAGCATAATATGTAACTGTCTTTTCAATATCCTGATCTGTTGGACTTACAGTTTGCGAATTTACTTTGGCAATATCTGGAGTATAACCTGCAATTGCTGGTGAATCGACTTCTTTGAAGTCATGACTTTCTGGCGTCCAACTACTCCAAGTGATCTTATTGGTTACTAGATCTTGAGTACCAGTCCGAGTAAATGTCGTATTGGTGGTGTAATCAGGTTTGGCTGTCTTGCCATTTTCGTAAACGTAGTGAATTGTCTCATTCTTAGTAACGTGATCATTAACACTATTTGTATCATGACGTAAATGTACAAAGTAATGCTGATCAA
>NZ_JACJKU010000177.1 GCF_016901675.1 Limosilactobacillus coleohominis | reverse complement strand
AAACCAACTAGACCAACGGACCAAAATTGCGGGGGCTGGATTTGAACCAACGACCTCCGGGTTATGAGCCCGACGAGCTACCAGACTGCTCTACCCCGCGATAATAAAATGACCCGTGCGAGATTTGAACTCACGTTACCAGCGTGAAAGGCTGGTGTCTTAACCAACTTGACCAACGGGTCACAATATAATTAATTTAATTAAAGAGCTATTTGAGACACTCTTAATCAACAAATATTACTATACCAAATAAAAATAAAAAGCGCAACTTTTTTAACTTATTTTTTCTTTTTTAAATGAAAATTATCTATTAAGCCTAATTTAATAGTAATAATTTAGAAATTGATTTGTATCTTTATAATCAGTGAATGATGAGCCTAACCATCTTACTACAACTCTTGGTTTATCAGTATTTTTTTAACACTAATTTCTGCTTTAGTCTCTCTAACTAACCATTCTTAGCTTTTTACTTTGAAACTAATATTTAAAATACATATTAGCGTAATATGCATTCTTTATTCTAAAACTTAAACATTCAAAATCTTATCAAACAATTTGACTCCTATAAGCTATCTCCAGGTAAAATATATACCATTTCAGAATTAAAATCATCATTTCCTTAAATCAATATGAATATTTATTCAATTAGGG
>NZ_JACJKU010000176.1 GCF_016901675.1 Limosilactobacillus coleohominis | reverse complement strand
ACTGTTTCGCAAGCGGCGTTATCTAAGCATGTTGCTCGATGGGACATGCTTTGTCTGATCTTTCCTTTGCGCAACAGTTTACGCCAAGCACGATGTTGGTAATGCCATCCTTGGTCAGTATGTAAAGTAATTTGATAGCCAGTTTGTGGTAGTTGTTTAAGTAATTCTTGTAGTGGTGTTAAAGCAAACCGCAGGTTTGGATGTTCACTGATTGCCCAAGTAAGGACTTGTTTAGTTGCCAGATCTTTAATGATTTCCAGATAGACTTTCTGCCCATTTTTCGCCTTGAACTCGGTAATATCACAAACCATTTTCTGATACTTCCGATTACTCATAAAGCGTCGATTGAGCTTATTTTTAGCTTTCTTACCATTAGGACCTTTAGATGAGTCGTATTTACGAACTCGTCGATTATATTTAGTACACTTGAGCCCCATTTCATGCATTAAACGTTGAATGCGCTTATGGTTAGGGACTTGTTTACCAATTATCCGGTAATAATCACGAACCTGGGAACTTAACCGACGTACTCCATATTCGGCTTCATAGTAGTTAAAGAGTCCTTTGATCACCGCTTTGAGTTCTTCTTCGTCCTCATCAGGGTGTTCAAACTTGGACTGCCAATATTGGTAAGTCGACATCGAAATCGGGAGCGCATCAATCAGGT
>NZ_JACJKU010000175.1 GCF_016901675.1 Limosilactobacillus coleohominis | reverse complement strand
GACATATACAGTCCCCTGCGGGTTAGCAGGATCAACTGCTACAATTAACCGTGCTTGCCGATGAGTACCAATTATGCTCCCATTGAGGTTGACAATTTGGAAAATATAGTAAGCTTGGCCCTGTGAGTTATGACCAACTAAAGCAGCTGCCTGATTAGGATAGTCGGTTGGATTAGAAACCGTAATGGTAGAGCCAGCACGTTACATGGTTGCCTTTGAATCAGTCGAACGACTACCTTGGTTAGTAGCAGTAGCTGTTGATTGTTGTTGGTCAGCAACCGAACCACTATTATCTTGAGTAGTTTCGTTCGTTTGATCTGCAGTCCCTGCTGTTTGGCCTGATGGAGTTGCAACATTAGCATGTAACGTCACTGCTGGCTTTTGAATTTGTTCAGCAGCTTGATTAGCTTCCACATCGGTAACCGATCCTCCATCTGTAGAAGCATTTTTTGATTGGTTAGCATCCGCATGTGCAGTATTGGCAATTCCTAATACCGCCACGGAAATTAACGTTGTCATCCAAAGTTTGCCAGCTTTGAACATCTTATAATGACTCTTCATATCCATATTGAAAACCTTCCCATAAAAATAATCCGCTCCAATTATAGTCTTTTTAATGGCGTGTGAAAGCTTACAACCGTTAGCATAGAGGCAATTTTCAACTTTTATTAAGCGACCGATAAGTAGTGATTACCAATTTAATAGGATTTGGTAAATATATGTTC
>NZ_JACJKU010000174.1 GCF_016901675.1 Limosilactobacillus coleohominis | reverse complement strand
ATATGAAATCTATCAATGATAATTTGGGTATTCGGGAATAAGCGTCTAGCAATTTCTTTATAGTAGCTATTCAAATCCATTGAGATGGTCTTCACCCGTGCTCGTTCTTGTATAGGAAAGCTTAGAAAATAGTTTTCAATCGTACGTTTATAACGATCCGGTAGGATCGCTTGAATCTTATGATTGCCATCATTGTCAATACAAATAAAATGTAGCTGTTGATTAACTCCCCGAAATTCACCTAAGGCCATATTAATGGGTAATTCTTGCTTGATGAGTGAGGCAATGGCGCGACTTTGGTCTAAATAGCGATTGACCGTACTTGGTGAAATGTTGTTATCGTTGGCAATGCAATCTAAAGTACAATCATCTTGTAAGCTCATAATCACTTTGTTGCGAACTTTGTTCGCAATATGACAATATTTTTGCACAATTGGCGACTGCGCCAGTTGAGTATGCTGGCAATTTTTGCATCGCAATCTTTGTTTATGATACTGGATGACTAGCGTTATCAGCGGTAAATTTAGTGTTAACTTCTGAAAATCCAAATTTTACTAGTTGACGCTGATGACACTCAGGGCAGATATTATCCGGATAGATTAAAGTGAATTCATAGACTCGATATTTAATTAGCCGAATAAATTTATCCCGAAATGTCAATTTAAATTAGAAAAATGTTGAAAGCTGTTCATCTGTGACGTGACTTAGGAATACTTCAAGTGGTGTGCGGTAGTGAAGTGACTTCCGTGGAATA
>NZ_JACJKU010000173.1 GCF_016901675.1 Limosilactobacillus coleohominis | reverse complement strand
TCTACCGACACATCTATAAGCATAATTTGGGTGAGAAGTTCTCGTCACACGGTGATACGGGAATTAAAAGACATTTAAGACATAAACACCGTACACGTCATCCTAAAAATACTAGAAAACATCAGGAACCAAAAACTAATTATCTTTCAATTCATGATCGTCCTAAGTTTATTAATGATCGTCAACGTATTGGTGATTGGGAAATTGATACCATAATGGGAAAAACAGGACATTCGTTTCTTTTAACAGTGGTTGATCGTTTAAGTCGGTTGGCTTTGATCAAAAAGATAGATCATAAGGAAACCGGTGATGTTAATCAAGGATTAATAGATCTTTTAGGTTCCATTCCAAAAGAATTCGTACATTCTCTCACCCCGGATCACGGTCGAGAGTTCCTTAGCTTGGACGAAGTCCAAGAACGCTTAGGAGTCACTATTTATTGGCCAGATCCATACTCGACAGAACAACGTGGCACTAATGGTCTGATTAGAGAATATTTTCCTAAAGGGGCCGATATTGATAATTACACAGAAAAGGACGTCGACTTCTGTCAGTATCAACTAAACCGACGTCCAATAAAAGTATTAAACTATGAAACTCCATGTGAGGTATTTTTTGAAGAACCGTTGCACTCAGTTTGACAATTCGTCCCATAAACACAACGATAATAATTAAACTGTTAGCCAGTAATTGACCAACGGTTTTTAACTACTAGTAGAAAATTAAATACAGATTTTGTGAGGTTGTTTTATCGGAAATTATGCACTAGATAAATTACCACTAATAGCA
>NZ_JACJKU010000172.1 GCF_016901675.1 Limosilactobacillus coleohominis | reverse complement strand
CAATTACCGTGTGTGTATTTTTTGGGGTAATTGTCCTTTTTTATTGTCATCATATACAAAAACGGCACTGATGAAAACTCATCAGTACCGAATAGTGTAGAACCTTTTTGTTTATGGTAAGATAGATAAAGTAATGATTTAGTGATTATTCAAACAAAAGGGGGTGTAAATAGCTATGAAAACTGTAATTTTGCTGTTTCACCCAGATATGGATCGTTCCTTAGTGAATAGAAAGCTGATTGAAAGTGCAGGTATGAAGCGAAATATTACTATCCGTGATATGTATGCTTTGGAACGTGATCATCAAATTAACGTTGACCAAGAACGCCAGGTTTTGGAACAAGCAGATCGGATAGTATTACAATTCCCGTTAAGGTGGTATAGTGCACCTTCGTTATTGTATAAATGGATGCAAGAAGTATTTGATGATTATTGGCTTCATTCAGGACCAGAAGGTAGCAGTATTTTACAAGGTAAAGAGCTAACACTAACGGTCGCTTATTCAGAACCATCCTATGACTATACTGCGGATGGCAAGTATAAATATACGTTAAAACAGATTTTGAGAAATTTCGAAGTGATTGCGATGCATCTAGGAATAAAGTACTGTGAACCATTTACAGTCTATGAATTAGATGATCTAGATAAAACGGCTAAAGCTTATGCGGAAATGTTAGGAAAAGATGAACTACCGATTCAGCCATTAAATGATCAGTAGTGAAAAGTATAAAAATAAGGTTCTTTGTCAATCGGTACTGATAATATAATTTACAGTTCAAGCAGTCATTTTGCTTGGGCTGTTTTTTGTTTTGCAATTAGAACTAACTGTTAAGTGAGAGTTTTTT
>NZ_JACJKU010000171.1 GCF_016901675.1 Limosilactobacillus coleohominis | reverse complement strand
AATATACATCCCAGGGCGCTTTCGAACAGCTTCTAGCCCCTTTAAAATTTTAATCGAGGATGAATCATATTTATATTCTTCTTTCGCCAATGAAAAGGTCCTCCTCTTTACTTTTTGCTAAATAATGTAACGTTTCTAGTCTACTCGAATTATTTATCCGGTGCAAACATCAATTTTTGGTAGTCATCAATCTATAAATCATGCTATGATAACGTGGTTAGTTTAATAAGGAGTTTTAAAATGATTTATATTGTTATGATTGTCATTGCCTATTTACTAGGATCCATTCCTTCTGGATTATGGATTGGTAAATACTTTTACCATAAAGATATTCGTAAAGAAGGCAGTGGTAACATTGGTACTACCAATACTTTTCGTGTTCTCGGCCCAAAAGCTGGAACAGTTGTCCTTGTTATGGATATTTTGAAAGGAACTTTGGCAGCAAGCCAACCATACCTTTTTCATGTAAATGTCAACCCATTGTTAATTGGTTTGATTGCTTCAGTTGGTCATACATGTTCCATTTTTGATAATTTTCATGGTGGTAAAGCTGTCGCAACTAGTGCAGGGATTTTGTTAGCTTATAACCCACTGCTTTTTGTAATCGCATCGCTAGTGTTCATTAGTGTGATTCTACTAACCAGCATGGTGAGTTGTGCAAGTATTATCGGAGTGTCTACTATTTTTATTATTGCCTTGTGCATTCATGATCACGTATTATCAATCATTGCTGGCATAATTACATTACTGATTATTGTTCGCCATCGCAGTAATATTAACCGAATTATCCATGGAAATGAATCAATGGTTTCATTTGGCTTGGGACACTACCTTAGGGAAAAACGTTTCAATAATAAAT
>NZ_JACJKU010000018.1 GCF_016901675.1 Limosilactobacillus coleohominis | reverse complement strand
GTATTGTTGTTGCTTAATAGAGGGACAACATTTACATAATAGCGATTATGATTACTATCATCATAAATATTTTTACTATGGGAGCGATTAGTTGATAGCACGTTTTTAACTGTATTATCAGTTGTTCGTTGGCCAACAATACTATGATTGTTACTATTACTACTGCCTCTAATAATCCCCTTACTATCAATTACCCGAATTTCTGAAATGTTATTATTGTTAACTTCGGTTAATATTTCACGAATTTGTCGGTTAGCTTTTTTAGTGTTTTTTCGTCCCACCTGATTAGCTAATGAATTATCAATATACGACGGCAATTCAATTTGCTGTTTAAAGTTAGAAATATTTTGGCGTTCCAATTGACGCACAAAAACCGCCCCAACAATCTCTAGCGTCAACATTAACATTAACGCAAAAACCAGGGCGATTTTAAAATGAATTGATTGGTAAAATTTTAGTTTGCTGTTCACAACTTATTTTCTCCTACTCCTGATTAGGATTTGCTAAGTAGTAACCAACCCCACGCCGAGTCACTAACCATTGTGGATGGCTAGGATTATCTTCAATCTTTTCTCTTAACCGACGCACAGTTACATCAACAGTTCGTACGTCACCGAAATAATCATAACCCCAAACCGTTTGTAATAATTGTTCTCGCTTAATTACTTGACCAATATGCTGTGCTAAGTAATGTAATAATTCAAATTCACGATGAGTCAAATTAATGTTTTCCCCGCGCTTAGTAACAGTATATGCATCGGGATGAATCGTTAAATCACCAATCTTTATATCATTATTTTCTGTCTCATTTGGTGCGCTGCCTGCATCTTGACGACGTAAGTTAGCCTTTACCCGAGCTACAAGTTCTCGATTGGAAAATGGCTTTGTAACATAGTCATCAGCTCCTAATTCAAGGCCTAATACCTTATCTAATTCAGAATCCTTAGCTGTTACCATGATAATTGGCGTATTATGTTTTGCTCGTACCCGTTTTGCAACTTCCAACCCATCAATTTTAGGCAACATTAAATCCAGAATGATCAAGTCTGGTTGATCACTTTCAACTTTTTCTAACCCTTCTTCACCATCAAAAGCAGTTACCACCTCGTAACCCTCTTTTTCTAGGTTAAATTTGATGATGTCTGAAATCGGCTTTTCATCATCAATTACCAAAACTTTATTGGCCATGTGAATTCCTCCAATTATAAACTTGTTAATTCAACAAACCTTATTTACTGCGTTTTTAGTACTTTCATATTATACCACTTAGATGAAAATTTAAAAAAACGTCAAAAAAAGCTTGTTAATTTTAATATAAAATGATAATATACTTATTGTGCTAATAATTATGGGCAGTTAGCTCAGCTGGCAGAGCAACGGACTCTTAATCCGTGGGTCCAGGGTTCGATCCCCTGACTGCCCATCAGAGGTTTACAGAGAGCGGAGATAATTTCTCCGTTCTCTTTTTTTATTCATTTCTTAAAAAAGTGCTTGCAAATGTGAATAAATATTTATATAATAGTACTCGTTGTTAAGACATGGGCAGTTAGCTCAGCTGGCAGAGCAACGGACTCTTAATCCGTGGGTCCAGGGTTCGATCCCCTGACTGCCCATCATTATAAAAAGACGATCATCAAATGATGATCGTCTTTTTTATTTATCTGTAACTAAGAAGATTAGCATGTAGTTGCCACTATTTGCAAAACCCTTAGCTAATACTTGGTAACATATTTCTTGTTCCGCTCTAAAACGAAACTCGTTAAAATTACCACCAATATCAGTGCTACAGCACATGTAATAAACAATGGTTTATAAGAAAATGCCTCAATGACAAGTCCACCAAGTGCTGGACCAACGGCTTTTCCAAAAGAGATAAACGCGTTTAATAAACCTTGATAACGTCCTTTTTCATCCTTAGGTGATAATTGATCAACCACTGCTGGAACTGTTGGAAACACTGTAACTTCTCCTAGAGTTAGTACTACCATTCCGATAACAAACCAAATGTATTGTTTTGCGAATAGTAGCACAATAAATGATAATGTAATACCACAAATTCCAACATAGATTTTTCCATAATCATTTTTAATGTATTGATTAACGATATTCATCAATGGCTGAAGAATAACTACCATCATTCCATTAACCGTCCATAAGAGACTATATAAAGTCATAGAAATATTATGATTCGTTACATAGACTGACATATTACTGGACCACTGTGAGTAGGTAATCCAAATTACCACCAATGCCATAAATAACGTCCAAATAATCTGTAGATTAGGCATTGGCAACTTTGTTCTTTGCTGGTTTTGCATTTCATCAGCGTTAATTGCCTCATCATTTCGCCGCTCAACATGAACTCGATAAAACTTATAGACAATCCCCATAAAAAGCAAATACAATAATCCAGTTAGTAAGAACAACGGACCAACTTGATTATGAGAATACTGGTATAAGGGGCCAACTGCACTCGTTGCAAATACCATCCCTAAATTATTAGAGAAGTAAATCATATTAAATACAAATCGCCCATCGTGACCTTGAACCATTGTTCCGTAAGAATTATGGAGAGTTACTAGCCAACCATTAAAGAACCCTACAAGAGTTAACATGATTGGATAAATCGGCCAGCCACTCCGCCAAACTAAAATGAACATTGTGGCAATTGCACCAACTAATCCTTCTAACATAAGGGTCCTTGGATTATAGCGGTCAAATAGAATTCCTGCAATATAGCTACCAACAACGTTTGCTCCAGAATAGCAAAGAATTACTAACCCAGCAATTGTTAAAGATTGGTGAAGCTGGTCGTGAATATAGACCGTCGTTAGTGGCCACACAAAACTATTTCCAAAATTAACTAGGAAGACCCCAAATAATAGCCAGTGGAGTTTGATTCCCTTCTTCATTACTTTATTCTCCCTTAATTATTAGCTAACTTGAAAGAGGCTGGGAAATACCCAGCCTCTTTTGAATTACGCTTGATCATCATGCTGATAATCGATTGAAGCAAATTTATTATATGTTTTATTAAAGAGTAATTTCACAGTTCCTCGTGGACCACTCCGGTTTTTATCAATAATAACTTCAACTTCACTCAGACTCGGTGTATCATCTTGTGAATTTTGTTGCTGATTTGTTTCTTGATTATCATCATTTTGTTCACGCTCATAGTAATCATCACGATACAAGAAGCTAACAATGTCGGCATCCTGTTCAATTGATCCAGATTCCCGAATGTCAGATAATACTGGTCGTTTATCTTGTCGTTGTTCAACACCACGAGATAATTGTGACAGAGCAATTACAGGACATTGTAGCTCCTTAGCTAATTTTTTCAGTTGTCGTGAAATTTCAGAAACTTCTTGCTGACGGTTTTCTGAATTACCGCCCTCAATTAGCTGGAGGTAATCAATGACAATCAACCCTAAATTACCAGTCCGCTTTGCTAATCTTCGACATTTAGCACGAATTTCGGGTACTCGAATGCCCGGCGTATCATCAATATAGATGTCAGCGTCGTTCAATGTACTTGCTGCCACCCACAGACTACGCCATTCGTCTTGCGTTAATTCTCCTGTCCGCAAGTGATTAGCGTTAATACTACCCTCTGCACATAACATCCGATTAACTAACGATTCAGCCCCCATTTCAAGGCTGAAGATTGCAACAGAAGTATTATTTTTGATGGCTACGTTTTGGGCAATATTAAGTGCAAAAGCAGTCTTCCCCATTGCAGGACGTGCTGCTAGTATTACCAATTCATCAGGATGAAGTCCCGTAGTCATTTTATCGAGTTGCGGATATCCTGTCGCAATCCCTGTTACATCTGACTCTTGACGAGACAGATCAAAAATTTTGTTAACTGAAGAATCTAACAGATCACCAATTTTTTTCAGGTCTGTGTTGTTGTTACTTTCAGCAACCCCTAAAATAGAACGCTCAGCATCATCTAGTAAATCTGTGAGGTCTTCATCATCATTGTAACTTTTGCTAACAATTTGCGTTGCAGTATCAATCAGTTTCCGCGCTATTGATTTCTCTTTAACAATCTTGGCATAGTAAGCTACATCAGCAGCGGTAGGAACTGCTCCTGCCAGTTTAGCAAGATATTCCACGCCACCAACGTTTTCAGTTTGATGTTCTCGATCTAACTCATTCTTTAATGAGACAATATCAATGGGAACATCCTGATCATTTAATTTGATCATTGCAGCAAACAGGATCTGGTGAGCACGGGTATAGAAGTCATCGGACTTCACGTACTCCATCGCTTCGACAATCGCATCCTTGGCCAAGAAAGCTGCACCGAGCACCGCTTGTTCAGCTTCAAGATTGCGCGGTGGTGTTCGATTTATTTCTGGTGCATTATCCACGATGACCCTCCCTACTTTTTAAATTTTATTTTTCTGCAATGTGAACCCGCATACTTGCTTCAACGTTGCGGTGAAGCTTAACCTTTACAGTCACATAACCTAAGGCCTTAATTGGCGCAGCTAGTTCTAACTTGCGTTTATCCAGCTTAATATTGTATTGGTCTTGTAAAGCCTTAGCGATTTGTTTACTAGAAATTGAACCAAACATCCGCCCATCAGTGCCGGCCTTTCCTTTCATTTCTAATACCATATCATCGCTTTCCAAAGCATTCTTAAGCTTCTTTGCCTCAGCTAGTTCTTCGGCTTCATGCTTTTCTTTAGAACGTTCTTGTCCCTTTACTTCACTAAGAGCCGCCTTAGTAGCCGCCTTAGCCTTACCACGAGGAATTAAAAAGTTTTGGGCGTAACCATCTGGAACGTTTTTTACTTCGCCACGCTTGCCACGTCCCTTAACATCTTCAATAAATACAACTTTCATTCTAAATCACTCCTCTGTTTCTTCTGTGTCATCTTTGGACTGAAGAATATCTAATAATTGCTGCTTTACTTCGTCTATTGAATGACCCTTGATTTGTGTTGCAGCATTACCAAGGTGACCACCGCCACCCATTTTTTCCATGATAATTTGAACATTATAGTCACCAACTGAACGTGCAGAGATTCCAATTGTATCACTTGAACGTCGAGTAATTACAAATGAAGCACTAACCCCTTCAACTTGCAATAACATATCGGCCGCCTGAGCCGCGGTTACTATGTCGTAAATTTTATCATCTGGTCCAACACATAATGCTATTTTATCATCGACAAACTTTGTATTGGCGATTAAATGGTTACGTTCCATAAAATCATCAACATTTTCTTTCATAAAGTACTGAATTAACTGTCCATCAGCACCGGCTGAACGTAGATAACTTGCTGCATCAAAAGTTCGTGTGCCTGAATTTTGTATAAAATTCTTAGTGTCGACTTCAATCCCTGTCAGCATTGCTGTTGCTTCAATTTTGTTTAGTCCCTTACCTTCTCGTGGCTGATATTCAAACATTTCTGTAATCAACTCACAAGTTGATGAAGCGTATGGTTCAATATATACCAACAATGGATTTTCAGGAAATTCTTCTCCCCGCCGGTGATGGTCGATAATTACTGTCCGATTTGTTAGCCGTTCATAAAGCTTAGGAGCCATCGAAAGACTAACCTTAGAATGATCAACCATTACCAGTAAACTCTTATCTGTTGCTTTATCAAGGGCTTCTTCTGGAGAAATAATGCAATCTTCAATGCTTTGATAATCTTTGAACTGGAATAATAGCTTTGCAACATCTGAATGGAGCCGTTCTTGATCTAAAACAATCCAGCATTTCTTGTCATTCATTTCCGCAATTCTGCGAATACCTAAGCAAGCACCCATCGAGTCCATATCAGGATTGGTATGTCCAACAACAAAGATTTGATCTGCTTGATTCATTAATTCTTGGAAAGCATGACTCATCACACGTGCTCGTACTCGAGTCCGCTTTTCCATTGGGTTAGTTTTTCCACCAAAGAAGCGCGCTTGCTCGTCCTCAGCTCTAACGACCACTTGATCACCACCACGTCCTAAGGCAAGGTCAAGATTACGCTGCGCTGTATCAGCTAATTTAATAAAATCAGTCTGCCCATATGAAATCCCAACACTTAAAGTAACTGGTGAATTCATTTTAGACGTATTCTCGCGAATAGTATCTAAGATTTTAAACTTTCGCTCTTCTAGTTTATGTAAATCAATCTCATGACCCAAGAGGAGATAATTATCATCATCAATTACCTTAAGCAGGAGATTAAATTTATCAGCCCAATCACTCAATTCAGAAGTAACATAATTATGCAAATTCGAAACGTCTGAGTCACTCATTCCCTGTGTTAATTCAACGTAATTATCTAGATAAATATTTCCCAGGAAAAGCCGTTCATTAATATACCGTTGGTTGATTTCTTCATATTTCGTTATATCCATTAGGTAGATGTTATTAAACCGTTTTTGATAACGAAATTCAAATTGGCGGTCTCGCCATGTAACCACAGCTGGTTGAGAATCATCACGATGCTCCTCTACAATCTTGGCTAATTCAGGAACACTGTTCTCTAATTTATCACCAACAACTATGTCATCACCAAAATATTTAACCATATATGGGTTAGCCCAGCGAACAACATCTTTTGAGTTCATAATAATGATCCCAATTGGCATTTCTAATAGGGCTTCTTGTTGGCTATTTTGGACTTCATACGTGAGGTCACTAAGATATTGTTCAGTTTCACCTGCCAGGTGTTGTAATTGCGACAAGCTCATTACAAGGCCGATAATCCCTAATAACAATAGGATAATTCCTACTGCCCAGTTTACTAAGAACGCCACAACAACTGCAATTACCGTTGTTGCCAGTAAGTAAATGGTATTCCAGCGAAGCCATCGATTTTTAAAGACTTTGGCAATTGTATTTTGACCAAACCAAAATCGCATTGTTTCTCACCTCCCAGTATTGACATTAACACTACTATCTTATCACAACCCGGTCATAACATTGTACTAAAAAAGAGATATGAGCTTATCACTCATATCTCTTTATTTAATTAGTCTTCAGCAACAAATGGTAGAAGACCCATGATCCGTGCACGCTTGATTGCGATAGTTAAGCGGCGTTGGTTCTTAGCACTAGTTCCAGTTACCCGACGTGGTAAGATCTTACCACGTTCAGAAATGAACCGGCGTAATAAATCAGTGTCTTTGTAATCAATGTAGTCAATGTGGTTTGCGGCGATGAAGTCGACCTTGCGACGACGACGACCACCACGACGTTGTTGTGCCATGAAATTACCTCCCCGTTATTGTAGATTATTTAGAACGGTACATCATCAATTGATGGTTGATCACCATCGTTATCTGATGAGTTGTCCTTATCTTTATTATTGTTAGTGCTCATTGCACTATTATCATCGATGTTAATCCCGTTATCATTTGAAGAATCTTCATTGTTAAATGGTAACGTGCTCAAATCAACCTGGTTATCTTGATTAAAGACTGGTTGATTATTGTTTGCGGCTGGTTGAGAAGGATTTTGATTGCCGAAATTACCACCGTTGTTGTTATTATTAAAGGCATTGTTTTGGTTAAAGTTTTGATTATTGTTAAAACCACCATTATTGCCTTGATTACTTGAACGAGGTTCAAGTAATGCAAAGTTATCAACGGTAACTTCAGTCACATAAACCCGTTGACCTTGGTTATTTTCGTAATTTCGAGTAGATAGACGGCCATCAATACCGACTAATGAACCCTTATGAGTGAAATTAGCGAAATTTTCGGCAGACTTCCGCCAAATAACACAGTTAATGAAATCTGCGTCCCGATCACCATTTTGATTTCTAAATTGGCGATCAACAGCTACTGTAAAACTACAAACAGCTGTTCCGCTACCGGTGTACCGCAATTCCGGATCTCTAGTTAACCGTCCAGTTAATACTACACGATTTAACATCGGACATCACTCCTCTCAAATAATTTCGTTAAGACTATCCACGCTTAACGATCATGTGACGTAAAATGTCGTCGCTGAACTTGGATAAACGATCGAATTCGTTTAATGGTTGATCAGTGTCAGTAGTTACGTTAACCACGTGGTAAGTACCTTCAGTGTACTTATCAATTGGGTAAGCGAAACGACGAGTTGACCAATCCTTTGAGTCAACAACAGTTGCACCATTGTCTGAAAGAACCTTGTCAAAGCGTTCTACTAATTCACTCTTTGCTGATTCATCGATATCAGGACGAATGATGTAAGTAATTTCATATTTGCGTGTTTCCATGAATGTTACACCTCCTTATGGACTCTGGCCCCTTCTCCTCATGAGAAAGAACAAGGAGAGTAGACGTTCTAAAACGTATACTCACAGATTAAAATATTACCATAGTTCAAGTTAAATAACAAGCTATAAGCAAAAAGATCTGAAATTGCGGTCTAGTTATTAAAGACGCATTTTCAGATCTTTTATATTAATTATTTTCGCTTTCTGGTTTAGCTACCGTTGTCTCTTCGTCATTAGTTGATTGGTCATCATCGGATCCATCGTCCTCTTTTGCAACGCGAGTCATCGTAGCTACTTTGGATCCATCACTAAGCTTAATTAAATGAACACCAATTGTAGCACGACTAGTCTCAGAAACCGTTTCAACACCGAATCGAATAATTACCCCTTCAGTTGTGACTAACATGATGTCCTCATCACCTTGGACTGTTGTTAAACCAGCTAAAGGACCGTTCTTCTTAGTAACATTTACGGTTTTAATTCCTTTGCCGCCACGGCCTTTAATCGGGTACTCGCTTGCTGGTGTTTGCTTTCCGAATCCTTTTTCACTAATAACCAGTACTTTGCTATCCGCCGTTAATTGACCAGCACCAATGACAAAGTCACCTTCACGTAGCCGAACACCACGGACACCAGCAGCAGCACGTCCCATAGAACGAACTGCATCAGCACTAAAGCTGACCGCATAACCTTCATGAGTACCGATAATCATGTTTTGATCATGATCAATAATCTCAACAGCAATTAATTCGTCACCGTCATGTAAATTAATGGCCTTAAGTCCGTTACTACGAATGTTTCTAAATTCTTCAACAGATGTCCGCTTAACAATTCCTTGTTTGGTAACAAAGAATAAATCTCTGTCCGCATCTTCATCCGCTGTATGAGAAACATTAATCACTGCATTAATCTTTTCCTTAGCATTAATACCTAACAGATTAATAATTGGAATTCCTTGTGCAGCCCGGCCATATTCAGGAATTTCGTACCCTTTCATAGAGAACACTTTTCCGGAATTGGTGAAGAACAACAGCATGTCATGAGTTGAACTAGAAATTAAATGTTCAATGAAATCATCACTATGAACACCCATTCCTTTAACTCCACGACCACCACGGTTTTGCGACTTAAATTCATCTACTGGCAGTCTCTTAATATAACCATTATGAGTTAAAGTTACTACAATATCTTGTTCTTCAATTAGGTCTTCATCTTCCAAGTTAGTAATGTCACCAACTTGTAATTCTGTTCTCCGTGGATCACCAAATTTACGTTGAATTTCTTTTAATTCATCATAAATGATTTCTTGGATTCGCTCACGGTGAGCAAGAATATCTTTGTAATCAGCGATGGCTTCCATTAATTTCTTATATTCGGCTTCGATCTTTTCGCGTTCCAAACCGGTCAAACGAACTAGCCGCATATCAAGAATTGCTTGTGCTTGACGATCACTTAAACCATAGTTGCTCATTAATTCGCTTTTAGCAACTTCACTCGTTTGTGATTGACGAATAATCTTGATAATTTCATTAATATGGTCAAGCGCGATCCGCAAACCTTCGACAATATGCGCCCGACTTTGAGCCTTCTTTAATTCAAATTCTGTCCGACGCCGAACAACATTCTCTTGATGTTCGAGATAGTACTGTAGAATTTCCTTCAAGCTTAAAATCTTTGGAGCACCATTAACAATGGCTAACATATTAAAGTTAAAGGTCGTTTGCATTAGTGTCATCTTGTATAAATTATTTAAGATAACTTCAGCACTGGCATCACGCCGGACATCAATTACAATCCGCATTCCTTCACGGTCAGTTTCATCGTTAACATCCGTAATTCCATCGATTTCTTTTTCACGAGCCAATTCAGCAATTCGTTCAATTAATTTGGCTTTGTTAACCATATATGGAATTTCATGAACAATGATTTGCTGGCGACCGGTCTTTGTTTCCTCAATATCAACTTTTGCACGAACAACAATTGTTCCTTTACCAGTTTCGTAAGCTTTCCGAATTCCGGATTTCCCTAGTACAACCCCACCGGTTGGAAAATCAGGTCCTGGTAATACTTTCATCAGGTCTTCAGTTGTAGCATCGGGGTTCTTCATCAATACATGGATTGCACTGATGACTTCACCCAAATTATGAGTTGGAATATTAGTTGCCATCCCAACAGCAATCCCAGAAGCCCCATTGACTAGTAAGTTAGGAAAACGTGCAGGTAAGACCGTTGGTTCCTTCTCAGTTCCGTCATAATTATCCTGGAAATCAACGGTATCTTTATTGATGTCCCGTAACATTTCCACAGTAATCTTGCTCATTCGAGCTTCTGTATAACGCATGGCGGCAGCACCGTCACCATCGACAGAACCGAAGTTACCGTGGCCATCAACTAACATGTAGCGATAGCTAAAGTCCTGAGCCATCCGAACTAACCCTTCATAAATTGAAGAATCACCATGCGGGTGGAACTTCCCCATTACATCCCCAACAATTCTGGCGGACTTCTTGTAAGGCTTGTCAGGTGTTACCCCTAATTCATTCATTCCATATAAAATCCGTCTTTGAACAGGCTTTAACCCGTCACGTACATCAGGTAATGCACGTGAAACGATTACACTCATTGCATAGTCCAAAAACGAATTTCGCATTTGGCTAGTCAGTTTGACATCCGTAATGCGATTTGACATTTCATCTTCAGCCACTCGTCTCTTGCTCCTTCTTCAAATTACAGGTCTAAGTTCTTAACAAAGGTGGCGTTCTTTTCAATAAATTCACGCCGTGGTCCTACTTTGGTTCCCATTAACATTGGGAAAATTTGATCCGCTGCTGCTGCATCATCTAAATCAACCCGAAGCAGATGACGATGTTCAGGATCCATAGTTGTTTCCCATAATTGTTCAGCATCCATTTCACCAAGACCCTTGTAACGTTGAATAACGGGTTTGGGACTTGGTTGCAGTGAATTAACAACCCGTTCAAGTTCTTCGTCTGATTCGATGTATTTAACAAATTTTCCTTGGCGAACTTGATACAGCGGTGGTTGTGCGATATATACATATCCCTTTTCAATCATTGGACGCATAAACCGGTAGAACAACGTTAGAAGTAAAGTCCGAATATGTGCACCATCGACATCGGCATCGGTCATAATAATAAGCTTATGATAGTTAGCCTTAGAGACATCGAAGTCTTCACCAAAGCCCGTTCCCAATGCAGTAAATAGGGAACGAATTTCGTCGTTTGCTAGTACCCGGTTTAGACTAGCTTTTTCAACATTTAGAATTTTCCCACGAATTGGCAAAATTGCCTGAGTTAATCGTGAACGACCCTGCTTAGCTGAACCACCAGCGGAGTCACCCTCGACGATAAATAATTCTGAAATGCTTGGGTCTTTACTGGTGTTATCAGCAAGTTTACCAGGCAAGTTACTGATTTCTAGACCGCTCTTTTTACGGGTTACTTCACGGGCCCGTTTTGCGGCTACCCGTGCTTTAGATGCCAGCATCCCTTTTTCAACAATCTTCTTTGCTGTATCTGGATGTTCCATCATAAACCGGGTCATTGTTTCACTAAAAATCCGGTCTGTTGCAGTCCGAGCGTCAGAATTGCTCAATTTGGTCTTAGTTTGACCTTCGAATTGTGGGTTAGGGTGCTTAATTGAAACGACCGCAGTTAAACCTTCACGTACATCATCACCAGAAAGGGTACTGTTATTTCCCTTTAGTTGACCGCTCTTACGTCCATAATCATTAATCACCCGTGTTAAGGCAGTCTTAAATCCGGTTTCATGGCTACCACCTTCATAAGTGTGAATATTATTGGTGAACGTCAACAAGTTACACCGGTAACCACTGGTATATTGCAAAGACACTTCAACAGTAATGCCCTTGTATTCACCTTCAACATAAATTGGTGGATCAAACAACAATTCATGCCCCTTGTTTAGATATTCAACATAATGCCGAATTCCCCCTTCATAGTGGAATTCTTGTCGATTATCTTCATCATTGCGTTTATCCTCGATGGTAATCCGCAATCCCTTATTCAAGAAGGCTAGTTCACGAATCCGATCCGTTAATGTTTTGATATTGTAAACCGTGGTCTCACGGAAGATATCCGGATCTGGTTTGAAGTGGACAGTCGTTCCATGTTCCACTTCAGGAAGTCCTTCTTTAATGACTTTCATCGGTGTTTTTACATGACCACCATTAAAGTCCATGTAGTATTGCTTGCCTTGTCGAGTAACTCGTACATCTAATTCAGTAGAAAGAGCATTAACTACAGAGGCACCAACACCGTGGAGTCCACCAGAAACCTTGTAACCGCCATTGCCAAACTTACCACCAGCGTGAAGAACCGTAAAAACAGTTTCCAAAGCTGGTTTCCCAGTTTCCTTTTGGATGTCAACAGGAATACCACGACCATTGTCGGTGACGGTAATACTGTTGTCCTTTTCTACAACAACGTTAATTTCATCAGCAAATCCCGCTAAAGCTTCATCGATTCCGTTATCAACGATTTCCCATACTAGGTGGTGTAATCCTTGCGCGGTTGTCGAGCCAATATACATCCCAGGTCGTTTACGTACAGCTTCTAGTCCCTTTAAAACCTGAATTTGGCTTGCATCGTACTTACTTCCCAGCTCAGCCTTTTCTTCGGCTTGTTCTGCTTGCGCTTCACGTTCTTTATCGCTCACGTTGTTTCCTCCTTTGTCAATGTTCCACCATCAATTTGGAAAATTGTTGGTTGTTTTATCAATTGTCGAGCAACCCCACTTAAACTTGTTGTAGTTAAAAATGTCTGTACTTTGTCTTGAATCGCCGTTAACAAATGCGTTTGACGATCATCATCAAGTTCTGACAGCACATCATCTAGTAGTAATAAGGGGTACTCACCTGTTTGCTCTTTCATTAAATCAATTTCAGCTAATTTAACTGCTAAAGCAGTCGTTCGCTGCTGGCCTTGTGATCCAAAATGCTGCACATTTTGGCCGTTCACAATAAAGTGAATGTCATCGCGTTGAGGTCCCGCCATCGTAGTGCCTAACGTAATTTCACGATCAATATTGTCATCATATAATTTCCGTAACTGTTTTTGTAAATCTTCAACTGGCGTTTGATCGTCAATCGTCAATTGGGTTACATATTTCAACTGTAACTGTTCTTTTTGCAGTGAAATATGTTCATGAAGTTTTTGAGCCCATTGTTCTAACTGTTTTAGTAACTTAAAACGCGCCATTACTATTGCTGCCCCATACTGAGCTAACTGATCAGAAATGACACCCAATAAAATCCGATCTGTTTGTTCACCAGACCGGAGATGCTTGAGATACTGATTGCGTTGTTGGAGCAATGAATGGTAATGACTAACGTTATACAGATATGCGCTACTCATCTGTCCAAATTCCATATTCATGAATTGCCGTCGTACTTGCGGTGCTCCTTTAACTAGCGCAAGGTCTTCGGGAGCAAATAAGACCACATTCAAATTACCAACATAAGATGACAAACGACTCTGATAAAGATGGTTTACCTTTACCCGTTTCCCACCTTGGGAAATTTGAATTTCTAGAGGTACTTTTTCAACTTTTTTTTGAACTTTTCCAGACAAAAAAGCCTGCTTCTGCTCCCATTGAATCAGTTCACGATCCTTTGAAGTGCGGTGGCTTTTTGTTAATGCCAAAACATGGATAGCCTCTAGCAGATTAGTCTTACCCTGTGCATTTTCCCCAATTAATATATTAATTCCAGGTGAAAATGTTACTTGTAAATAATCATAATTACGGAAGTTTTTCAGGTGCAGTTCCTGAAGAATCATCTGCGATCACTGCTTACTTTCAATTTTAACCGTTTCGATACCAACAATTTCAACTTCATCGTTAGGGCGGATTTTTTTGCCCCGGCGATTATCAAGTTCTCCATTAATTTTGACCTGATGTTCCCTCAAAAACCACTTTGCAGCACCTCCAGTTGGGATGATGCCTTCTTCTTTCAAAAGCTGGCCTAAGGTAATAAAGTCGCTATCTATTTGAAAAACTTTACTATTTTGCACTCTACTCACCTACTTTACTATACGTTAATATTATAGTCTTTTATCACTCCAAAAACAAATATAAACGTCATATCAAGCCATTTTAGCGAATTTATAGTGAGCGAATGTTTTTTATCAAAAAAGGGGTAAAATTGCTGAGATTCGTTTTTGAGTGATAATAGCTCAACTCTTCGTTTTCTAATTTCAGTTTACAGATATACTAACTGCTTTTCTTTGTATAGAAATAGGGCCTAGCAATCGGCTAAACGGTTGCTGGGCCCTCGTTATTGCATGTAAGAAGTATGAATACGAAGCCATAATCAACTTCTATCACGCTTTAATTCTATGCTTAGAATGTCCGAACTGGTGTAATTAACTGTACAAAGTTTTCTTGGTCTTCAGTTGGAACAAGTGTAAATGGTCGTAATGGCGAAGTAAATGAAATTAAAACAGTCGTTTGACCAAAAGACTTCAACGCATCACTCATGTAATCAGGATTAAAGGAAATTTCTAATTTAGCACCTTCGATTTTATCAGCGCTAATGTTTTCCTCAACGTTACCAACATCAGCAGAATCACCACTGATATTGGCGACATTATTATCAGGATCAATCGTCAATTTAACAACATTATTATGACCTTGGTGCGAAAGTAGTGATGCACGATCAATGGCAGCTAAAAATTTACCAGCATCTAATTCAATGGTTGTGTCCGCAGTTTCAGGAATTAACCGGCTTGTTTCTGGATACATTCCTTCAAGTAATCGGGAGTAGAATAATGCATTTCCAAATTGGAATAAAACTTGGTTTTCTGCAATTTGAACTTGTACATCATCTTTTACATCTGCAATCATCCGTGCTAACTCTGTCATGCTGTTTCCAGGAATGACAACATCGTACGTTTGATCGCCAGTTGGCAAAGCAACTTTGCGTTGTGCTAGACGGTGACTATCCGTTGCAACTGCCGTTAATTGATTATCTGCAAATTTTACATGGATACCAGTAAGAATAGGTCGACTTTCTTGCTTAGATACTGCAATTCTAGTTTGTTCAATCACATCACGTAGTAAATCTGCTGGAACTGCGATCGTGGCAGCATTTTCGATTTCTGGTAAGTGTGGATAATTATTTGCATCTTGCCCATTGATCTTAAATTCTGCATTACCTGAAGAAATTTTAGCTTGAAAACCATCACGAATTTCAATTGTTACTTCTTTATCAGGTAATTTTTTAACAATTTCACTAAAGAAACGAGCAGGTAGCACAATAGCACCTGGTTCTTCAATTGTTAATGCAGTTTCTCCATTAGTTACGGATAAAGTGGTTTGAATTGTAATATCTGCGTTACTTCCTGTTAAAACAACTTGGTTATCTTCAACAACAATTTTAATTCCTGTCAAAATAGGAATTGTTGTTTTAGAAGAAATTGCTCGTAACACATTGTTTAATTCATTAATAAATGAAACACGATTAATTGTAAATTTCATTCGAGGAAGCTCCTTTATTATATATATTTAATTAATATAAACTTAGTAGTAGTAATAGGCCCTGTGGAAATTGTGGAAAAGTAACTAGACAATAAGCGAACTTTGACTTTTCCACATGTGGATAACTTGTGGATTACTTTGGGATATCTTTTTAGTTATCCACAACCATTATGGACGTAAATCTTTCTTTAATGAATTAATTTCATTTTGTAGTTCAGAATCTGTATCTAGTTGCTTTTCAATTTTATCAATGGCATGAAGAACGGTAGTATGGTCTTTTCCGCCAAATTCTTTACCAATTCGTGGTAAGGAGTTGTCCGTCAATTCACGTGAAAGATACATCGCAATTTGACGTGGCACAACAATATTTTTGACCCGTTTTTTCCCTGTAATATCGCTTTGATTAATATTGAAATGAGCTGCAACTTTCTTTTGAATCAGATCAATTGAAAGGGTTGCAGGTGCGTCATTCCCAATTCCTTGGAGTGCTTCACGGGCAACACTTTCATTAATGGAGGTTTTATGAAGGTCTGCAAAAACGCGGACTCTCATGAGTGCTCCTTCCAATTCTCGAACGTTGGTATTGATTTTAGATGCAATGTAAGAAAACACTTCATTTGGAATATCCTGAATGTTTTCTTCCTCAGCTTTCCGGTTTAAAATCGCGATTCGAGTTTCTAAGTCAGGGGCAGTAATTTCAACAGTTAATCCCCAGACAAATCGAGAAACTAGCCGGTCAGTTAGATTTGGGATTTCTTTTGGATTTTGATCAGCGGTTAAAACAATCTGCTTGTTATTATCATGCAGACTATTAAAAGTATTGAAGAATTCCAATTGTGTCCCATTTTTTTCGCTAAAGAATTGTACATCATCTACTAATAGCGCATCTAAATCCCGATATTCTTGGCGGAATTGCTCCTGGGTCCCGCTCTTAATGGAATTAATATAATCGTTCATAAAGTTCTCACTAGTGACGTATTTGATCTTGGCGTCCGGATTATGAACCAGCATATTGTTTGCAATAGCTTGCATTAGGTGAGTTTTACCAAGGCCAACATCACCATAAATCAGTAGCGGGTTATATAACCCCCCAGGCTGTTCGGATGCGGCAAAGGCTGACGCATATGCAAATTGATTAGTACGTCCTTCAACAAAGTTTTCAAATGTATACTCTGGATTTAAAGGAGTCTGCGTTTTATAAGTAGGCTTATCAGAATTGTGCCCCTCATTTTTGACATTAATTAAATCCTTCGTAAGGACATAACGGGGTTCAATCTCTTCCCCCGTTTGTTCATGCCAGATGTGTTTCAATTGAACATTCAAACTCTTCTGCCACCAGCCTAAATGGTAGTCCGTTGGGACAACAACTGTTAATTGATGGTTTTGAAGAGAGTACGCTTTTGCCGGAGCAACGACGTTTTCGTAAGTCGGTGGAGTAATCGACTTTTTAAACTCGTTTTGGACCGTTTCCCAGAGAGAATCGAGCTCAGTCAAAATAATTCCTCCTCGAAGATAAATTGTGGATAAATAAAAACCAAAAGTAATTCTATCATTAGTTTTTATAGTTTTCCACAGGGTGTCAAAAAAAAATGCACAATTTACACAACGCTGTGTGGAAATAACTCACAGGGGTGTGAATTTGTGGAAATATCCACAGAAATCACAAACTATCCACAGGATTTTGTGGATATCTACAGGCTTAAATTAGATAATAACAGTAATTCACAGGGTTATCCACAATCCTGTGGATAACCTTATGTACAGGGGTGTGGATTTCAAAAATAAGGTGCAAATCACTGTGGATTCATGAAAAAATGGAGAATAAAAAAACAACGCTGTGGATTATTTGGATAAAATTGTGGATAACTAAAAAATTTAATCAGTGAGATTCCCCTTTATCACGCTGAAAAAGTATGATATACTTTGACAGTATGTTTAAAGAGATTGTCCAATTATGGACGTTAAACAAGAACAATTATTAATTGCTGGGAGGTGCAATAACTTATGAAGCGCACATTTCAACCTAAGAAGCGTCACCGTGCTCGTGTACACGGCTTCCGCGCTCGGATGAGCACTAGCAACGGTCGCAAGGTATTGGCCCGTCGTCGTCAAAAGGGTCGTAAAGTATTATCTGCATAAAAAGTCTGCTGATGCGGCTTTTTCTCAGTAGGGGGCAGGGCCATACACTTTGCTGCAATTCTAATTATTGTAGTTTTGTTATGATCCTGCCGCCTTTTTTATTACTGTGGAGTTAAGTAATTATGAGAAAATCTTTTCGAGTAAAAAAAGAAAGTGAATTTCAACGGGTTTTTGAAACACATAATTCCGTTGCTAATCATAAATTTGTTATCTATCAAATGGAAAAACCTGGACAACCACATTTCCGGGTTGGAATTTCAGTGGGAAAGAAAATTGGTAATGCTGTCCACCGAAATTGGTTAAAACGGCGGATTCGTCAAACGCTACTGGAAGTCAAACCACAATTAAAGTCTAATGTTGATTTTTTGGTAATTGCACGACCAGCTGCTGATGGGATGACGATGGCTGATACCAAGAAAAATTTAGTGCATGCGCTTAAGCTAGCCCACCTATTAGAAGAGGATTAAGAGAGGTACGAGATGAAAAAGCATCCTAAAAAGGTCCTGAGCTTATTAGGAATTATGAGTTTAACCTTGTTTTTAGCTGCATGTTCCAATAAGCCGATTACAAGTCATAGTACTGGTATTTGGGATCACTACATTATTTATAACTGTTCACGTTTCATCATTTGGTTGTCTAATCACTTTGGCGGTTACGGAATGGGGATCATTATCTTTACGATCATCATTCGAATCATTATTTTGCCATTGATGTATTACCAGACTAAGTCAATGATGCGGATGCAAGAGTTAGCACCTGAATTGAAGAAACTTCAGCAAAAGTACTCTTCACGTGATCGTGAAACGATGCAAAAGCTACAAGTTGAACAACAAAAGTTATACAAAGAAGCAGGTGTTAATCCATTTGCGTCAATGTTGCCATTAATTGTTCAATTGCCAGTTATGTGGGCTTTGTACCAAGCAATTTGGCGGACTAGTACATTGCGTCATGGGTCATTCTTGTGGTTGCAATTAGGTCATCCTGACCCTTACTACGTTTTACCAATCTTAGCAGCACTCTTTACCTTTATTAGCTCATGGCTTTCAATGGCTTCGATGCCAGAAAAGAATTCCATGTCGACTGCAATGACCTGGTTCATGCCAATTATGATTTTCTTCATGGCATTAGGATTCTCATCCGCAATTACCCTTTACTGGGTAGTTACAAACGCCTTCCAGGTATTACAGACGCTGTTATTGCAAAACCCATTCAAAATTAAACGTGAACGGGAAGCTAAACAACGGGCTGAACGTCAACGTAAGAACAAGATTGCCCATGCAAAACGGAATGCATTAAAGAGCAAGCGTAAATAAGGAATTGCCACTAGCCAAACAACCACTAGGTAGTTATGGTTGGTGGTATTTTTTTGAGGTGAAATCATGACAATCTTTATTGGTAAGGACAAAGAAACTGCTTTGCAAAAGGCAACGAAATATTTTGCTGTCGGTCGTGAACAATTACAAATTAAAGAATTACAAACAGCACGGCGAGGTTTTTTAGGAATTGGCAAACGCCCTGCTAAATTGGAAGTGACACTTAAAAGTAAGCAAGTTCAGAAGAAACAAAAACAAGCAGAAAAATCTGTTACCAATTCTCCATCTCCAAAGCCTGCCGTAGTTGATCAACCGGTACAGCAAGAACTAACTGCTGAAGAGCAAGCCCAACAACAAATGGCTGAAAACCATCAGCGCAATCTCAACATTATGAAGAAAGCGGTTGGGGGATTGCAGCAATACTTAAATGATATTTACCAACAATTAGGGATAGAGATTCGTCCAGAAATTCGTATCATTCGGGCTCATTATTGTGAAGTTGACCTCGTTGCGGAAAATACGGGTCAGGTTGTCGGTTATCATGGACGACGAATTAATGCAGTAGAACAGTTAGGGGCGGCCTATTTAAATTATCATGGAATTCGGGACGTTGATTTAATGCTTGATTCAGATCATTACCGTGATAAGCGACGAACAACATTAAACAAGATTATGGAAAGAAGTATTACTCAAGTAATTGCAAGTAATCAGGCGGTCTTTTTAGACCCCATGCCCGCACGAGAACGTAAGTATCTCCATAAACTAGCTGAAAAAGAGCATCGGGTACGAACTTATTCTCATGGCCGAGAACCATTCCGCAGCATTGTTATTGCTCCACAGAATTAGTTCATAAGTTGACAATCTTGAATCGTGAATTTAAAATAACGGTGATAATTAAATAGAACTTGTTAGAGTAGTGAAAGTGCTTTGACCATCTTCAACGGGAACGTTGCGGCTGGAAAGGCACTTTTTTTATTAAAGAAGAAAGGATGGGACACATTGGCTAATTCTGAATTTGACACCATTACTGCCATTTCAACTCCAGTGGGTGAAGGTGGAATTTCAATTATTCGAGTGAGTGGTGAAGAAGCGATTCCAGTCGTTAAAAAAATTTTTAAGGGCAAAGACTTGGCAAATGTACCAACTCATACCATTAATTATGGTCATATTATTGATCCCCAGACAGGTGATGAAGTAGATGAAGTGATGGTTTCTGTAATGCGGGCACCTAAAACATATACCAAAGAGGATGTAGTTGAAATCAACTGTCATGGTGGTTTATTAGCAACTAACCGAATTTTGCAATTAACAATTGGTGCTGGAGCACGAATGGCTGAACCTGGTGAATTTACTAAACGTGCTTTTCTAAATGGACGTCTAGACTTGTCGCAAGCAGAAGCCGTCATGGATCTGATTCGGGCGAAGACTGATAAGTCAATGAAGGTCGCTTTAAACCAATTAGATGGTGATTTATCTCATTTGATTAAACATCTTCGTAAGGATATCTTGGATGTTCTCGCTCAAGTTGAAGTTAATATTGACTATCCTGAATATGATGCGGTTGAAGAGATGACCAGTAAAATGTTACGGGAAAAGGCAATTGAGATTCGTCAACGCATTGAAGGCCTTCTAAAAACTGCTAAACAAGGCAAAGTTTTGCGTGATGGTTTAGCAACAGCCATAATTGGTCGGCCTAATGTTGGAAAATCAAGCTTATTAAATTCGCTATTACATGAAGATAAGGCGATTGTAACTAATGTTGCCGGAACGACGCGTGACGTGATTGAAGAATATGTTAATGTCAACGATGTTCCACTGAAATTAATTGATACGGCAGGAATTCGGCATACAAATGATACAGTTGAGAAGATTGGGGTAGAACGGAGTCGTCAAGCAATTGATACGGCTGATTTGATTTTATTGCTAATTGATAGTTCCCAGTCATTAACTGATGAAGATCAAGAATTAATTCAACAGACGGCGAATAAGCCACGAATTGTAATTTTAAACAAGACGGACTTGCCAACAAAAGTTGATGAACAGGAATTGGCTAAGCTGATTGACGGTGATCCTGTTATTAAAGCATCAATGACTAAACATGAGGGAATTAATGAACTTTCCTCAGCAATCAGTCATTTGTTCTTTGATAAGGGAATTGAGAGTAGCCAAAATAATGTGATGGTAACTAATGCGCGTCATATTGGACTTCTTCGGCAAGCTGATGCTGCATTAGGTGACGTCTTAAAGGGCCTTGATGATGGAATGCCGGTTGATTTAGTTCAAATTGATATGACCCATGCATGGGATCTTTTAGGGGAAATTACTGGTGATAGTTATCAAGACGAATTACTTGATCAACTCTTCAGTCAATTCTGTTTAGGAAAATAGTAATAGGAGATAAATATGAAAACAGGAGAAGCAATTCAATATGATGGCGGTAATTATGACGTTATTGTCGTAGGTGCCGGTCACGCAGGCTCAGAAGCAGCATTGGCCGCTGCTCGAATGGGCAATAAAACGTTGTTAATTACCATTAGTTTGGAAATGGTGGCTTTTATGCCATGTAATCCTTCATTAGGTGGTCCGGCTAAGGGAATCGTAGTTCGTGAGATTGATGCCCTTGGTGGTGAAATGGGTCATAACATTGATAAGACCTACATTCAAATGCGGATGCTTAATACAGGAAAAGGTCCTGCTGTTCGAGCATTACGTGCGCAAGCCGATAAGCATGCATATCATCGTCAAATGAAGTTAACTTTGGAAAAAGAACCAAACCTTACTCTACGCCAAGGAACTGTTGACGATTTAATTGTTGAAGATGGTGTTTGCAAAGGTGTAATCACAAACACTGGTGCCAAGTATGGTGCAAAGACTGTTGTTCTAACTGTTGGAACTGCTGCACGTGGCAAGATTATTATTGGTGAACTTCAGTATGAATCTGGTCCAAATAACTCAAAGAGCGCAACCAAGCTTTCCGAATGTCTGGAACGGCTTGGGTTTGATTTGGAGCGTTTTAAGACTGGGACACCTCCACGAATTAACGGAAACACCATTCATTATGATGAAACTGAAGAGCAACCGGGCGATAAGGAACCTAATCACTTCAGCTTTGATACACCAGATAGTCAATATTTAGCACTCTCTGACCAGATTTCTTGCTGGTTAACTTACACTAATCCACATACTCATGATTTGATTCGTGCTAATTTGGATCGTGCGCCAATGTTTTCTGGAGTAATTAAGGGGGTTGGTCCACGATACTGTCCTTCAATCGAAGACAAAATTGTGCGGTTTGCTGACAAGGATCGTCACCAATTGTTCTTGGAACCTGAAGGCCGAGACACTGATGAATATTACGTAGATGGTTTATCAACTTCTATGCCAGAAGAAATTCAACAAAAGATGCTTCACTCTGTTAAGGGGTTAGAAGATGCAGAATTGATGCGTCCTGGATATGCTATCGAATATGATGTTGTTTCACCATATCAATTACATCCTACTTTAGAGACTAAGAAAATTAAGAATCTTTACACAGCTGGTCAAACCAATGGTACTTCTGGTTACGAAGAAGCTGCTGGTCAAGGCTTAATTGCTGGGATCAACGCTGGACGGCGCGCACTTGGCAAATCGCCATTTGTTTTAAAACGGTCTGATGCTTACATTGGTGTTATGATTGATGACTTAGTTACTAAAGGAACTAAGGAACCATATCGGTTATTAACAAGTCGGGCTGAATATCGTTTGATTTTACGTCATGATAATGCCGATTTCCGGTTAATGGAAAAGGGACATGAGATTGGTTTAGTTAGCGATGAACGTTTGGCTAAGATGGAAGCTAAAAAGCAAGCAGTTGCTAATGAAATTAAGCGTTTAGAGAGCATTCGAATTAAGCCGAAGTCACCTGCAGATGATTTCATTCAGGAACATGGTGATAATCCACTTAAGGATTCGTTAACTGCTGCGGCACTCCTACGGCGACCATACGTTACCTATCAAAAGTTGCTTGAATTCATTCCTGCTCCAGAAAATCAATTGAATCGTCAAGAATCAGAACAAGTAGAAATTCAATTGAAGTACGCTGGCTACATCAAGAAGGAAGAGGTTAAGGTTGACCGCTTGAAGCGGATGGAAGCCAAGAAGATTCCAGCAGATATTGATTATGAAGCAATCGAAGGCTTAGCAACGGAAGGTCGGCAAAAGCTAGAAAAGATCCGTCCAGAAACGTTAGCTCAAGCTTCTCGAATTAGTGGTGTTAACCCCGCTGATTTAGCAATTTTAAGTGTTTATATTCAACAAGGGCGCATTGCTAAAATTCATTCCAACACAGATTCAGAAAAATAATTAAAGAAGCGGTAATAATAGTGGATATTTCATTTTAAAATGTACTATTATTAAGCTGAATAATTATGTGATTCGGGGATGGAAAAATGAAGACATTACGTCAAATTTTAAGTTGGATTATTCCAATTGCAATTGGATTAATTCTGGCACTTTTAATTCGTAGTTTTTTGTTTCAAAACGTACGGGTAGATGGACCTTCGATGTTGCCGAACTTGGTAAATAATGAACGGGTTTTCAGTTTTAAACAGTCAAAGATTCACCGGGGAAGTGTCATTGTTTTCAATGCCGATGGAGTTGATCCACAGGTATCAACCAAGACTGACTATGTTAAGCGGGTCATTGCTCTTCCTGGTGACACTGTTAAATCCCAAAACGGGAATTTATATGTAAATGGTAAGAAAGCAAATCAAAGCTATATTAATATGGATCAGCGGAAAGCTGGTACAGGGAACTGGACTTTGAAGAGTATTTCTAAGCAAAATAATTGGGTGAAGAATTCAGGAGCCACCAAAGTTCCAAAGGGTGAATATTTTGTACTAGGAGATAACCGAACCGTATCAAACGATAGTCGTTACTGGGGATTTGTTCCTCGTAATAAAGTTGATGGGGTCGTTAAAGTTGGATTCTGGTCCAAAAACAAGAACCACAAGCAAAATGTAAACCAATTCTGGAAACATTATTTTGCTAATTAGTATAGAAAAGTGCATTACAACGGTGGGGGCCTAACGTTTGTAAAACGAACGCTAGGCCCCTATTGTTGCTCAAAATAAATGGTTCTTTGTCAATCGGTACTGATAATAAAATTTACAGTTCAAGCAGTCATTTTGCTTGGGCTGTTTTTTGTTTTGCAATTAGAACTAACTGTTAAGTGAGAGTTTT
>NZ_JACJKU010000170.1 GCF_016901675.1 Limosilactobacillus coleohominis | reverse complement strand
ATCCTTTCATATAGGTTTGATTCACTTAATATGATACCTGATGTCACGCCGAATGGCGTTTTTGCATTTACCACCAATTAGGTGGCTAACTTCATTCTATAATCCACCATGGCAAAATACTCAACTCAATTCAAAATAAAAGTGGTTCAAGAATATTTATTAGGGAACACTTCTTATAATATCCTCTGTAAGAAGTATGGTATTTCAAGTCCAATAGTTATTCGAGAATGGACTGAATTAGCGAAAAGCCATGGATTGGAATCCCTAAATGTAAAGCATGCTAAACAAAGCTACTCAATTAATTTTAAGCTTAAAGTGGTAACCTAGTATCGCACTCATGATGTAGGTGTAAATAAGGTTGCCGCGCATTTTAATTTAAGTCATTCACAAGTTTATTCATGGTATCGTATATATCAAAAAGAAGGGATTGTCGGCCTACGGCCTAAGCCAAAGGGGCGACCTAGAAAAAACATGAACAAACGGAATAAGCAGCAAAATCAGCCACTACTAACACCAACAAAAGAAGAGCGGTATCAACAAGAGATCGCGGATCTCAAAGCAAAGCTTGCTTATGCAAAGATGGAGAATGACATCTTAAAAAAATTGCGAGCCCTAAGACAGCGGGAAGAAAAAGACAAGCGTTAGTGATTCATGAACTTAGGGCACATTATCCATTAAATGATCTATTACGTTATTTTGAAATACCACGGTCTACGTATTATGAAAGATTAAAAGCCAGTCAAAAAGTTGACAAATACCGTCAAATTAAGGATTTATTAGGCAAAAATACGGGATCGACGAACTTAGTTTTCAAATATGGGTGGGGATTTATGCAAGATTTGGCAAGGAACCATTACTGAATCCACCGAAAGTAACTGGGGATTTTCGGCTGAATCTGATAAAGTGGAAACAAGAAAATTTGGCGTCAATTCCCG
>NZ_JACJKU010000169.1 GCF_016901675.1 Limosilactobacillus coleohominis | reverse complement strand
GATTCATCCAATCATTAGTCGCTATGATCTGAGCACTACTATAGTTATTTATAGCTTCACCTTTGGTAATCTCCTTGCGGAGAAACCGGTTATTGATCTCATTGGATCCACGTTCCCAAGGGGAATACGGATCAGCATAGAAAACATGATCGTGAACTTGTGTTAACTCACTAAATTCTGAACCGTTGTCAGAGGTTATTGTCTTAAAGATGCGATAGTAAGCATCTGTGCCCATTTTCTGGCGTAAATTTATAAAGAACTGATTTACTGCATGCGCAGTTTTACCAGCAATTTTACTCGTGATATTAACTCGTGAAAGGCGATCGGTCATTACTAGTACAACACTGTCATTACCGTTTTTCTGTCCCTGAACGGTATCTAGTTCCCAATGGCCCATTTCGGACCGTTGGTCCGCAGTTTGAGGTCGTTGAGCAATATTAGGCCCTAAGCACCTTTTAGCTTGCGGATGAGTTCGATGATGCTTACGTTTAGGTTTTTCAAAGAGGTCTAAATTGGACGTACGAAGCACACCCTCATTAATCCATTGATATAAAGTTACAACCGACTTTGGGATCAGGGTGCCATCATGCATTAAATCTCGAGCCTTATAAATAACCGCTTGTGGGGAGTAATGGTGGTCGTCAAACTCACCAAGCATTAGCTGATCAGCTAATCGTAAAAATTGCTTTGAAGAATAATATAAGCGACGACGACCAGAATGGCGGTGATGTTCAAGATATGTGGCCTGACCAGCTTCATAACTATAGATGTAGTAAGAATATTCGTAAATCTTACCATTAGATTTTTGACGACGAAGTTGGCGGACCGTACCACGGTTGAGCTCGTTATTAATTGTTTGATGATTAACTCCTAATTGGCGACCAATTGCGCGATTGGAAAGTCCTTGCGACTTTAAAGTCGCAATCATCACACGTTCTTCTTTAGTAAG
>NZ_JACJKU010000168.1 GCF_016901675.1 Limosilactobacillus coleohominis | reverse complement strand
GCCCATAAAGGTCCTTCTTTCTAATGGAATGTTGTGGTAACACCATTAAAGACCTTTATGGGTTTTCTTGTCCACTTAAATGTTCAACTTATATTTTACAATCTGCCATCATAATATACGAAAAGAGAGCAGTGAGCTCCTACCTCACTACTCTCAATCGTGAATTTGGATGATTTTTGGGTTTGAAAAGAGATTAGCCTTTGCGGTTAGTCTCTTTTACTATTTGGTAACCTTTTGCAAACAGCAAGCTTGCACGGGCTAAAATCTAAACAGCCACAGCCAACTGGACCGTGCTTATTCCTCCAATCATTCCTAACTCTCGGCATGATTGCTCACCTCCGTGAAATTGGATTGGTGAGGGGTGACGTATCATCCGATTATATTCACTTGGGCATCTTGTTTGAGTAGCTGGCTCATTCAAAAAGCCCTGTTGAAATTATAGCATATCAATCAAAAAGGCCGCTCAGCCCGAAAACTAAGCGGTCGTCAAAGTCGCTAAACCATGCTATAATATAACCGTAGTTAAAGAATTATATTACTTCAACAATTAGGCTGATAGCTTAACGGTAGCGCTCTTGTTCTGGTGTACTGCAATACACCACCAGCCAAGCGCAACAAGGAACGTCCCCAAAGAGATCAGCTCCCTATATTGACTTGTGCATTAGTGGCAGCTAGTGCACTTTTTAATTTTAGCATCAATTGTTGTATTAGACATAGTTCAAATTTTTACGCACAATTTAAGAACTGCGTAAAAAGTAGACCCTTGAAATCGCTGATTATAAGCGGAACGTGAGGATGATTAAAAAACGTTCTTATTGGGGAATGCCCCAATCTTATCCAACTGTGTAATTAATATAGAGGCTGGGAAAAAACTCTCAGTCCAAAATGAAAGCCGGACGATGAATCAAATCTTGGTTCATCGTCCGGCTTCTTATGTACACAGGAAATCGTTCCTGATATGATGTA
>NZ_JACJKU010000167.1 GCF_016901675.1 Limosilactobacillus coleohominis | reverse complement strand
GCGATTTCATTGTAACAGAGGTTTACCTCTGTTTTTTTGTTTAAAACACAAAAATGGCATTGGTATAGAGATGAAAAATCTCTAACCAACACCATTTGGTGTAGAACCCTTTTTATGAAAGTTCTTTTTTTATTGATTATTATTTGACCTTTCCTGACCTATAGGGTAAAATACAATCATACGTTAGCAATTAACGCTAATAAGTGCTAAAAGGAGGCCAATTTTTATGAATTTAGTTCCAACTGTCATTGAGCAGTCATCTCGTGGTGAACGTGCTTATGACATTTACTCGCGGCTTCTTAAAGACCGGATTATTATGCTTTCTGGTCCAATTGAAGACGATATGGCTAACTCAATCGTTGCGCAACTACTATTCTTGGATGCGCAAGATTCAACTAAAGATATCTACTTATACATTAACTCACCTGGTGGTGTCGTTACTTCTGGAATGGCAATTTATGACACTATGAACTTTATTAAGGCCGATGTACAAACCATTGTTATTGGTATGGCTGCATCAATGGCTAGTGTTCTAGTATCATCCGGTGCTAAGGGTAAGCGTTTCGGTTTACCTCATTCTCAAGTATTGATTCACCAACCATCTGGTGGTGCTCAAGGTCAACAAACTGAAATCGAAATTGCCGCTACCGAAATTTTGAAGACTCGTAAGATGATCAACCAAATTTTGGCGGACAATTCCGGTCAACCAATTGAGAAGATTAATCAGGATACTGAACGTGACCACTATTTGACAGCTCAAGAAGCTGTGGATTATGGTCTACTGGATGGTATCATGGAAAATAAACCTAAGGCTGATTAATAACTCATTAGACAGAAAAGAGCTGCGATATTAAACCGCAGCTCTTTTTTTAGGCTCTTTGTCAAATCCTGTTGATAGGTAAGAATCAGGTTATGCAACCTGGTTCTTTTTTTGTGCCATTTGACGATAATAAATGCGGTAGACCATATGATCAAAATTA
>NZ_JACJKU010000166.1 GCF_016901675.1 Limosilactobacillus coleohominis | reverse complement strand
GTATCTGAATTCACGGCCTCTCAAATGTTTGAACTGGCGAACTCCAATTGAGATCTTCTTGCTTAATCTGCGTCATTAAATTTGTTCAAGTTATTTATTGCAATCTGCCTAATAAAAATAAGCATTTCAAATTAATAATCCTTTTCGTTACACTCAAAGTAGTAACTTACGAGGAGGAATGATCATGAGTAAGCCATATATTATTTGCCATATGATGATGTCAGTTGATGGGCGGATTGCATGCTCGATGACTGCTCAACTAGAAGGACAAAATGAGTATTATTCAGCTTTAGATGCAATTGATGCGCCTACCAGAATTAGTGGACGAGTAACTGCTGCTACTGAAATGACTAGTGGCCAAACTTTTCAAGCAAAAGGTGCGCGTGCCTATGGTAAAAATGGATTTGCTAAGCAAACAGATGCAACTGGGTACAACATTGTAATGGATACCAATGGAACACTTCTTTGGTAAAATGAGCATGAAGCCCCAAAGCCCCATTTAATTATTATGAGTCAGAAAGTATCCCGGGATTATATAGACTATTTAAATGGTCAGGGTATTTCTTGGATTGTTGCTGGAAAAGACCATATTGACTTGAGAAAAGCAATGGATATATTAGCAACTGAGTTTCATGTGAAGCGTCTGGCAATTGTCGGAGGTGGCAAAATTAATGGTGGCTTTTTGGACGCTGGCTTAATTGATGAACTTAGTATCCTGATTGGACCAGGAGCAGATGGTCGATCTACGGAGCCAAGTTTATTTGATGGACGCCCAGCTGATCGAAATCCCATTGCATTAAAACTTAAGAGTACCAAAGCCTATCCTGACGAGGCAGTATGGCTAAGATATTTGATTAAATAGCTTGCTAATGGTAACGGAAAAAATAACCTAAATTTCAAGAATAAGTTAGCCACTGGACTCAAATAAATAATACTGACCAATTGATTATTGGTTGATGGAGCTGTGATATCTCTTGGTAGAAGGCCTTACGATA
>NZ_JACJKU010000165.1 GCF_016901675.1 Limosilactobacillus coleohominis | reverse complement strand
AACACCGCTTCAATATGAGCAGTATCTAGTTGCCTAGAAAAATATTTATTCAATTATTAAGCCAGAATATTCAACTTCCAACTTTTTGGGTACACGTCATCCTTCATCGTCTCACTCCTTATTTAGTTTGATTTTTCAGGCTTTTTAGAGTACAGGTTATTAACGGCTTGAACATCTGTATTTTGAATTGAGAAAAATGATCCAGACGGTTGCATCACTGATTGGGCGTTATTGTGGCTTAGCCCAATTGCATGACCAAGCTCATGCTCAGCAGTATTAACGATTCTCTCATGTGAGTAATTATAAACAGGATTTAATAAATACGCCTTGTTTAAATAGATATGTCCGCTGGTAAAGTACCCACTCATTGTGCTGACACTCATCTCTGTTAATCCTGCTGCTTGGTTATTTTGATTATTGGAAGTTGTAGCAACAATATCAGCTTGTTGACGACTCTTCACGATTCGAAACTTAAAAGCTCCAGTGTTGTTCCAAGCTTGGACAGCTTCTTCCATTGCTTGTTTGAAAACTTGATTATTCATATCGATGAAAATAGTAGCTTCGCGATTGGTCCACCGTCCACGAAACTCATCATTTTGGCTATCGATAGTTGATTGTTGATGCTGTGCATTAGTATTGGCTTTTGATTTACCATTGCTTTGAGTATCTAATTGATGCAGTGCGGTTTTTAAATAGGTAATGCTATTATCTGTCTGTCGTTGGAACTGGTGATTATCATTATAAAACCACATGAACCCACCAAAAACTACTAAATAAAAAGCTAAAGTAGTGAGAGTCCTACGAAGTTTGATAAGATCACATCCTTAATAAATATGTAGATAAAAATACCCCACGAAATGTGGGGTTGTCAAACTTTGCCGTTTTTATTAAGGCAGATTGCAAGAAATAAGTTAACAATTATCATGTAAGTTTCTAAAAAAGACTTCAATTGGTGTTTGCCAATTTAAACATTTCATTGGTCTCGAATTAAGCCACCA
>NZ_JACJKU010000164.1 GCF_016901675.1 Limosilactobacillus coleohominis | reverse complement strand
GCTGGGTACTTTTGGCCAGGTACTAATTCCCAACCAGCAGGTGCAACTGGATTGATAGCAATATCCTCGTCAGTCTTACCAGTAAGTGGCGTGGAGCTGATTTGGTTCCCCTTTTCATCAACGTAAGTAATTTGACCAGTTTGTTCGTTAGCCGTGTAGTTAATCGTAACATCGGTCAGCTTGGTGTTAGCGGTTGGGTTATCAACGCTGGCAACCGTATTTTGACTTGGCGTGTAACCAGGAACAGCTGGAACATCAACGTGGCGCAAGCTGTTGTCCTTAAGCGTCCAGCCGGTGTAGACATCTTCACCAGTAACTTCGTTGTGTTGACCAGTCCGCTTGAAGGTAGCAGTCTGGTTAATCACTTGTGGCTTTTCACCAGGCTTGTTAATGGTAATTGTCCGGGAAATGCTCTTGTTAAGCTTTGCCGGATCAGTAATTGAATCCACCTTTGGCTGTACCTTAACGATGATTGGCGTGTTCTTATCCTTAAGTGTTACTTCGCTAGGAATGTTTTGACCAGGTACTAATTCATAGTGGTCTGGAACACTTGGCGTAACATTAACAGTTTCATCAGTCTTACCATGAACCGTGTCAGTCTTAATCGTCTTATTGTGGTCATCAACATAATTAATTACTTGGCTTTGATCGTTAGCCGTGTAAGTAACGGTGATCATTGGATCAGTCCAGTTATTGATCTGATCCTGACTTGGTGCATAGGCTCCATAGTTACCCTCAGTAACGTGGCTAGTGTAACCGCTGATTGCTGGAATAACTTCGGCCTTAAATGAAGCACCATCAGTATTCCAATCGGAGAATGTTACATCGCCAGTAACGTCATCAATAGTAGCCGTACGTTGGTAGCTGATGTGCTGAGTCTTAGTCATCGTTCCAGTAGGTGCCTTAACAATGAACGTCCGAGTGATCGTCTTATTCAGATCTTCATGCGTGATGTCCTTGTTTGGCGTACCATCACCAGGCTTCTTATCAGGATTGCCCGGCTTCTTATCACCAGGGGTTGGAACATCAC
>NZ_JACJKU010000163.1 GCF_016901675.1 Limosilactobacillus coleohominis | reverse complement strand
TTTCATTGTAACAGAGGTTTACCTCTGTTTTTTTGTTTAAAACACAAAAATGGCATTGGTATAGAGATGAAAAATCTCTAACCAACACCATTTGGTGTAGAACCTTTTTATTCGTCATTTTTGTCTGGCTCTGTTCTACGGTTTTGTTAAGAAACCTCCTTTTCTTTACGAAATAAAGTGAAATGGTGTAAAATAAATGTAACAAATATACAGGAGGTTGTTATCATGCTTGTACAACAATATCGTCGGATTCTGGTACCTGTTGATGGCTCTGAAGAAGCCGAATTAGCATTTAAAAAGGCTGTCGCCGTAGCTAAGCGTAATGGTGAAGACACAGAGCTTCACTTACTTCACGTTGTTGATACCCGAGCTTTCCAAAATATTTCTAGTTTTGATAGTTCAATGGTTGAACAAGTTACCAAGACAGCTAAAAAGACCTTAGATGAATACGTTGACTATGCTAAAAAGCAAGGTGTCGATAAAGTTAGTTATACTATCGAATATGGTGCACCAAAAACTATCATTGCTCGTGACGTTCCAGAAAAAATTAACGCTGATTTAATTATGATCGGTGCTACTGGTTTAAATGCAGTTGAACGTATTTTGATCGGATCAGTTACTGAATTTGTTACCCGTGCAGCTGTATGTGACGTGATGGTTATTCGAACTGATTTGAATAATAAGCCTGTTGAAGTAACTAAAAAGTAAATAAAAATAGGATTGGAAAAATTCCAATGACGTGTACCCAAAAAGTTGGAAGTTGAATATTCTGGCTTAATAATTGAATAAATATTTTTCTAGGCAACTAGATACTGCTCATATTGAGGTTCTACACCAAATGGCATTGGTATAGAGATGAAAAATCTCTAACCAACACCATTTGGTGTAGAACCAATTTTATTATCAGTACCGATTGACAAAGAACCTTTCTTTATTTTGGCAGATTGCAAGAAATAACTTGAACGAATTTAATGACGTAAATTAAGCAGGAAGATCTCGATTGGTGTGCGCCAGTTAAGACATTTAAGTGGCCGGGAATTCAGATAC
>NZ_JACJKU010000162.1 GCF_016901675.1 Limosilactobacillus coleohominis | reverse complement strand
GGCAGATTGTAAAATATAAGTTGAACATTTAAGTGGACAAGAAAACCCATAAAGGTCTTTAATGGTGTTACCACAACATTCCATTAGAAAGAAGGACCTTTATGGGCACCACTATTTTATCATTTGCTGACCGCATTGTCATTGAAACTTTACTTTATGAGCATCGTTCTCTTCGCTATATTGCAGATTATCTGGGCTTCAGTAAAACGACGATTTTCAATGAATTACATCGTCTCCCTTTACCTTATAATGCTAAGCGATCTCAACAGGATCATGAGACAAAGCTTAAGTTACGTGGACGTAAATATGTGCTGACTGCTAATCTAAAACGCTTGATCGAAGACAAAATTAAAATTCAGAAGTGGTCACCTGAACAGGTTGCTCACATGGTTGGCATTGCCTATAAGACCATTTATAACTGGATTGACCAGGACTTACTTGACATTCAATTATCTGATCTTCCTGACAGCGGTATTCGTCGTCATCGGGCGAAAGAAACTCGGGGAACATTTAGTCATGGCCGTTCAATTGAAGAACGTCCACAGGAAGTTAAGACTCGTAAAACGTTTGGTCACTTTGAAGCTGACACTGTTCTATCTGGTAAACGAAGAGGACAAGCGGTGGCCACTTTTGTCGAACGGCAAAGTAGATTAACGATTGTTAAACGTCTTGAAAGTCGTAGTAGTCAAGCAATGACGTTAGCCATACTGGAACTAGCTAAACAATTGGGACCAAAGCTTAAGACCATCACGGTTGACCATGGTAAAGAATTCGCCAACTATCGTGAAGTTGAAGAACAGACCGGTATTAATCTTTACTTTGCCCATGCTTATTCGCCACATGAACGTGGTAGTAATGAGAACCGTAATCGAGTTCTGCGTCGCTTTATTCCTAAAGGCAAGCCAATCGAAGAGATTAGTGATCAGGAACTAATTCAAATTAACTGGGACTTAAACTCACGGCCACTTAAATGTCTCAACTGGCGATCACCCATTGAAGTCTTTATGCGAAAAATGTTTCGATGAAGTGTTCAATTTATTTATTGCAATCTGCC
>NZ_JACJKU010000161.1 GCF_016901675.1 Limosilactobacillus coleohominis | reverse complement strand
GGCAGATTGCAATAAATAACTTGAACAAATTTAATGACGCAGATTAAGCAAGAAGATCTCAATTGGAGTTCGCCAGTTCAAACATTTGAGAGGCCGTGAATTCAGATACCAGTTAATCTGAATCAATTCATCATCACTAATCTCTTCAATTGGCTGACCCTTAGGAATAAATCGCCGTAACACTCGATTACGATTCTCATTACTACCACGTTCATGCGGAGAATAAGCATGTGCAAAGTACAACGGCACGCCGGTATTTTTCTCAATTGATTGGTAGTTGGCGAACTCTTTCCCGTGATCAACCGTCAGTGTCTTGAGATTAGTTCCTAATTGATTAGCTAACTCAAGGATAGCCTTAGTCATTGAAGTGCTATCTCGTCCATCAAGCCGTTTAACGATAGTAAGGCGACTCTTGCGTTCGACAAACGTAGCTACTGCTTGACCTTTGCGCTTACCAGATAAAACCGTATCAGCTTCAAAATGACCTGCAATATTACGATCAGAAGCTTCAGCTGGACGATCTTCAATCGAACGACCATGACTAAAAGTACCACGAGTTTCTTTAGCCCGCTTACGGCGAATACCATGATCTGGTAAGTCAGTTAAGCTAATCTCTAAGAGGCCTTGATCAACCCAGTTATAGATAGTCTTATAGGCGATCATAACCACATGGGCTACTTGTTCAATTGACCATTTTTGGACCTTGATCTTTTCTTCGATTAGTCGTTTGAGGTTAACCGTTAATGAGCATTTCCGGCCACGATAACTAAGTTTAGTTTCGTGGTCGGCTTGCGCACTAGTCGCATGGTATTCACCCTTTAACCGGTGAATTTCATTAAAGATAGTAGTCTTACTAAAGCCCAGGTAATCAGCGATATATCGAAGAGATCGCTTTTCATGACGAAGCGTTTCGATGACAATGCGGTCTTCAAATGATAAAATAGTGGTGCCCATAAAGGTCCTTCTTTCTAATGGAATGTTGTGACGACACCATTAAAGACCTTTATGGGTTTTTCTGTCCACTAAAATGTTCAACTTAAATTTTACAATCTGCCA
>NZ_JACJKU010000017.1 GCF_016901675.1 Limosilactobacillus coleohominis | reverse complement strand
TATTCCACGGAAGTCACTTCACTACCGCACACCACTTGAAGTATTCCTAAGTCACGTCACAGATGAACAGCTTTCAACATTTTTCTAATTTAAATTGACATTTCGGGATGTTAAAATAAAAATTCTGAATGCGAATTAATCTTTTATTGCAATGACAAAAGCTAGTATAATATTTAGCAGATGTTTTGGATCCAAGGAGGAATTTTATGAGCTATCAAGCTTTGTATCGAGTCTGGCGACCGCAACGGTTTGATGACGTTGTAGGACAGCAAGTCATTACGCAAACGTTAAAAAATGCGATCATTACGAATCAAATTAGCCATGCTTACCTCTTTGCAGGTCCACGTGGTACGGGTAAAACGTCTGCTGCAAAGATTTTTGCTAAGGCGGTCAATTGTCATCACCAAAAAAATGGTGAACCTTGTAATCAATGTGAGATTTGTCAAGCAATCACGGATGGAACATTAAACGACGTTATTGAGATTGATGCTGCTTCCAATAATGGTGTCGAAGAGATTCGTGATATTCGTGACAAGGCCAAGTATGCACCAACGCAAGCTGATTATAAGGTATACATTATTGACGAAGTGCACATGCTTTCTACAGGGGCCTTTAATGCTCTATTGAAAACACTTGAAGAACCACCGGCTAACGTGATTTTTATTTTGGCAACTACGGAGCCTCATAAAATTCCGTTAACTATTCTTAGCCGAGTACAACGATTTGATTTTCATCGAATTTCACCACAGGATATTTTTGACCGGATGAAATATATCTTAGATGAGAAGCAATTTAAGTATGAAGATAAAGCTTTATGGGTAATTGCTAATGCTGCGGAAGGTGGAATGCGTGACGCTTTAAGCATTTTGGATCAGGTGTTATCTTTTAGTGATGATCACGTTAAATTAGATGATGCCTTATTAGTAACGGGTAGTGTTACCAAAAAATTAATGCAAAGTTACTTTATGCAGGTTGTCCAGCATCAAAGCCCTGAGGCATTGAAGACGATGGATCAGATCCTTGAGCAAGGTAAGGATGGTCAGAGATTCATTGAAGATTTAATTTCATTTATTCGCGATATTTTGTTATACCAAGAGTCGCCAGATTTAATTCAGGTGGCATCTACAGGATTAAAAGATGAAGACTTCCAGACCCTCAGCCAATTGGCAAGTGCTCAATTAATGTATCAAATGATTGACATTTTAAACCAGGTTCAGGATGAAATGCGGTTTACGACCCATCCAGATGTCTATTTGGAAGTTCTAACGATCCGGTTAAGCCAGATTGACGATAGTCAGCAAGAGAAAGTTACTAATGCCGCTGATGAACGGGAATTAACCCGGTTAAAACAACAAGTTGAAAAATTACAGCAACTTGTTAAACAGCTTCAGCAACCGGGAGGAACTCAACCAAAGACTGTTAAAGCTCAGAAACGTCGTGAGAACACCGGAGTTCAACCGGTACGCATTAATTTAGAACAAGTTTACAGAATTCTGGATCATGCAACGAAGCAAGATTTAATTGATCTGCAGAATATGTGGCCTGATGTTTTAAACATGTTAAATCCGGCTTACCGCTCGTTATTAGAGCTTTCTAAACCAGTAGCTGCTAGTCCAGATGGAGTTGTGGTATCATTTGATAATGGTTTTTTGCTTCAAAAAGCTTCAGTCGGTAGCTTAGCAGATAATATCAATCAGGGATTGGAAAAAATCACGGGCAGTGAGCGTCATGTGGTTTTTGTTCCAAGTGCTAAGTGGCCACAAATTCGTCATGATTTTTTAGCCGATCGAGGATATTTTGATAAGCAAAAAGGCAGTCAGGTAGCAGATCCGGTTAAAGAACCTGCTAAAAAAGAACAAGATCAAATAACCAAGCAGGCTACTCAAATGTTTGGCTCTGCTGATGTTGAAATTAAAGACGATTAAAAAGGAGAAATATAATTATGCGTGGAATGAATGGTATGAATATGCAACAAATGATGAAACAAGCTCAAAAGATGCAAAAACAGATGATGGCAGAACAAAAGGATTTGGCTGCCCAAGAGTTTGTGGGTGTTGCTCCAGATGATATGGTTAGTGCTAAGTTCACTGGTGATAAAAAGTTAGTTGATTTGCAAATTAAGCCAGAAGCAGTTGATCCGGACGATGTTGATATGTTAACTGATTTAGTAATGGCTGCTGTAAATGACGGTTTACAAAAGGTTGATGCAGCAACGCAACAAAAGCTTGGTAAATACACCAAAGGATTAGGGATGTAAAATGCAGTATCCAGAACCGATTGCAAAGTTAATTGCTAGCTACATGAAATTACCTGGAATTGGTGAAAAAACAGCAACACGATTAGCCTTCTACACAATTGGAATGGACGATGAAGACGTTCAAGATTTTTCTAAGTCACTAGTTGCTGTTAAAAAGGATCTGCACTATTGTTCGATTTGTGGCAATATCACAGAAGATGACCCATGCCCAATTTGTAAGGACCAGGGGCGGGACCAGAGTACTATTTTGGTAGTGGAACATTCTAGAGATGTGATGGCAATGGAAAGAATGAATGAATACCATGGCTTATACCATGTTTTGCACGGTACAATCTCACCAAGTGAAGGAACTGGTCCAATGGACATTAACATTCCATCGTTGATTGAACGTTTGAAAAAACATTCTGAGGTCAAAGAAGTAATTGTTGCAACTAATGCTTCAATGGATGGAGAGACCACTGCCCAATACTTAGCAAAGCTATTAAAACCGGCTGGAATTAAGGTAACACGGCTTGCACACGGTTTATCTGCCGGTGCTGATATTGACTACACTGATGAGGTAACCCTGTTTAAGGCTGTGCAGGGGAGAACGGAGATGTAACGATGTTTTTAAAATCAGATCCACACCGGATGCATAAAATTGGCAACGATAAACTGATGCAGTTAATTTATGCAACGAAAGATAGTTGGAATCAGGCTAAGGAAACCAAACAAGCAGTTTATGAAAGTGATGTTGATAGTGAATTAAATGACCGTGCTAAGTTGCAAGAGTGCAAATACATGTACTTATATAAAAAAGCACGTCAAAGAAAAGCGCATGGCCATTTAAACGGTGGCGTAATCCAACATTAGGAGATAACTTTAATGAAGGGAACTTTTATTTCATTTGAAGGCCCAGATGGGGCTGGAAAAACCAGTGTCATTAACGCGATTTATCATGACATGACGAGTCGTCTTGGGTACCAGAAGGTTTTATTAACTCGTGAACCGGGCGGCAACCGGATTTCTGAGCAAATTCGGGATGTGTTATTTGATGATCAGAATACAAATATGGATGCTAGAACAGAAGCGCTTCTATTTGCTGCTGCCCGTCGTCAGCATATTGTGGAAGACATTGAGCCGGCACTAAAGGCCGGTAAAGTTGTTCTTAGCGACCGATATATTGATAGCTCTGTTGCTTATCAGGGTGGCGGTCGCCATTTAGGAACAGATGATATTTGGGAACTGAACCAGTTTGCTATCCACGGACTGTTGCCCCAATTAACGATTTATCTAGACATTGACTCAGAATTAGGTATACAGCGAATTAACCAACACCGTTCTGATCAGGTCAACCGCTTAGATCGTGAAAAGTTGCGTTTTCATCGTGATGTGCGAGCATCTTACCTAGTACTCGCTCAACGCCATAAGGAACGGATCGTGGTTATTGATGCAAGTCAACCGTTAGCGGATGTGATTAGTGATACTCAACGAGCCATTCAGCACCATTTTAAAAATATATATAATTAAAGGAGACATGAAAAATGAAGATGATTGTGGCCATTGTGCAGCCTAAGGATAGCAATCGTGTTCGGGATGCGTTAGCAAAGAACAAGATTGGTGTTACAAAATTAGCAACATCCGGGGGATTTCTGCATGAAGGAAATACTACCTTCATCATTGTTGTGAAAGACGAACGAGTGGACGAAGCTTTAGAAATTATTAAGGCCAATGCTAAAACTCGTCAAGAATATATGACACCGAACGCCTACATTGATAATGCGGCTAATTCCGTACCAGTGAATGTTCAGGTAGGCGGAGCAACGGTATTTATTTTACCGGTTGATCAGATGATTCATTTTTAATGGTCTCAATGGAGGAATAGAGCGTGAGTGAACTATCGTTAACAGCTAAAGATTTGCAGCCTACGATTGTGAAGCAGTTTAAGCAAACCATTAGCAATGGGGAGTTAGCTCACGCTTATTTGTTTGTAGGACCAAATGGATCCGGCAAACATGAATTATCGCAGTGGCTTTCGCTGTGTCTTTTTTGCCCAAATGTAAAAGACGGCGAGCCTGATTTAACTTGTCCTGAGTGTCAGCGAATTTTGTCAGGTAACCATCCTGATGTGGTAATTGCACAGGCTGAAGGACGGCAAATCAAAGTTGATCAAATTCGTCACATTAAGGCTGAATTTTCTAAATCCGGGATGGAAGGACAACGAAAAGTATTCATCATTGAAGATGCCGATAAAATGACTACGAACGCTGCTAATAGTCTTTTAAAGTTTATTGAAGAACCGGGCCCTGGTATTTATATTTTTATGTTGACTAACAATAAAAATGCTGTATTGCCAACAATTCAGTCCAGAACGCAGGTTATTGAAATGCGTCCTTTGCCAAAGGAGATCACCAAGCAAATGATGGATGATCAATCCGTTCCAGAATATTTGCGGTCGGTCGCTTTAGGATTAACCGATTCTGCTGAACAAGCTACTAAGTGGGTGGCAGATGATTGGCTAGCTAAGGCCGTGGATGCTGTAGTGCAGTGGTATAAAGAATTAACTAATGGTGATCCAGTTGCTTTTGTTGGTGTTCAAACAGTAATGAAGGGCTTAGCAACTGACCGTGAACGTCAACAGGTAATTTTAGATTTGATGGCACTAATTTGGCGAGACGCATTGGTAATTAAGACCAAAGCAGCAACTGATAGTAATTTATACTTTGTACAGTGGAAGCAAATTATTAATCAGGGATTGCTACGATATCAAGCTTCACAAATTATTCAGGTAAGCCAAGTTACTTTAGAAGCACATCAATTACTAGAACAAAATATTAATTTTCAAAATGTGGCAGAACAACAGACATTGCGGATTTTACAAATTTTGCATGGGTAGGTGAAACGTCGTGAAACAACAACCGGTTGATAAGAATGAAATTTATGATCAATTTGCGCGGTTAACACAACAAACCAAAGACTTGGTGGATAGTGTTGAAGTTTTGTCTGATCGAATGACCAAGGTATTAGCAGAAAACGCTAGATTAACTATCGAAAATGAACATTTACAGTCAGTAATTGCGCAAAGTCACGAAAAAAAGCAGGAAGATGGTTTGTCAGAATCACGCAAAATCTTGCAAAAGCTTTACCAGGAAGGGTTTCATGTTTGCAATGATATGTACGGTAAACGACTAGAGAAAAATGAGTCATGTACATTTTGTTTAGACGCAATCTATGGTCGACAAAAATAGGAGAAGGATATGCTTAATCAAACTTCTAGTTTTCAAAGTACAGGTGGGAAACTATATTTAGTTCCGACACCAATTGGTAATTTGGATGATATGACATTTAGGGCAATTCAAATTTTGAAAGATGTTGACTTGATTGCTGCTGAAGATACTCGTCATACTCAAATGCTCCTTAACCATTTTGATATCCATACACCGGCGATTTCATTTCATGAACACAATACGGCAGAACGAATTCCTCAATTGTTATCTAAACTGCAATCAGGACAAACGATAGCCCAATGCAGTGATGCTGGAATGCCATCTATTTCAGACCCTGGAAAGGAATTGGTAGCAGCTTGTACAGAAGATGATATTCCTGTTATTCCATTGCCTGGGCCTAACGCAGGACTGACAGCACTAATCGCATCCGGGTTAACACCGCAACCGTTCTTCTTTTATGGATTTTTAGACCGTAAACATCAGCAACAAGTGGTGGAACTAGAAGAGTTAAAAAATCGGCCAGAAACAATGATATTTTATGAAGCTCCGCATCGGTTAAAGAAGACACTTAAAACGATGCAAGAAGTTTTTGGCAAAGAACGGCGTGTGGTACTAGCACGTGAGCTAACTAAGCGGTATGAAGAGTTTTTAAGGGGAACGTTAGCTGATGCTAATGAGTGGGCGCAAACCCAAGAGATACGTGGTGAATTTGTAATTTTGGTTGCTGGTAATGATCATCCGGATCAGGATGACAACCAACCTATGGGAAGTCCGATTGAACAAATTGACCAAGAAATTGAGAATGGACTTAGTACTAATGCAGCAATTAAGCTGGTTGCTAAACGGCTAGGAATCAAACGTCAAGAGCTTTATAAAGAATATCATCAATTGTAGGAGTGCATTATGGCGGAATCATCTGTATTTAGCATGAATCATCAAGTGAATTATTATGAATGTGATCCAAGTGGTCATATTAGTTTAAGTACATTAATTGCTTTAATCATTTTAGCTTCTGAAAAACAAAATGCTGAGTTAGGAGTAGATGAACATACAACACTCAAAATGGGTGGTGGCTGGGTAATCATTGATTACGAAGCGCATTTTAATAAAGAATGGCCCCGTGAAAGTGATGTAATACAACTTCAAACTCAAGTGCTGGCTTATAATAAGTTCTTTGTTGTCCGGCAATTTATGATTTTGAATGCAGCAGGTGAACAAATTGGTGAAATTAAAGGACTATTTGTGTACATGGATTTAACCAAGCGACGCATGGCCAAAATTCCTACTGCAATCATGGCTCCATATGCAGAAAAATCCACTATTCGTTTACCTAAGGTCGCACGACCGGATAAGGTAAAACTAGATGACAATTGGCAAAGTAGTCAGTATCAAGTACGGTATTTTGATATTGATTATAATGGTCACGTTAACAACGCTAAATATTTTGATTGGATGTTAGATACTTTAGATCATGAGTTTTTAAAAAATCACCAAATCGTTGGTTTGCGGATGAATTACGAACATGAAGTGCGACCGCAAACGACCGTTGTAAGCCAATCTCTGGGGCCACAGAAGAGTGATCAACAGATTGTTACCCAACATAAAATTATGGTTGGCAATGATGAGTGTGCAACCGCAACAATTAAATGGAAATAAATCTAAAAACAAAAGGGAAGATATCGTTTGGTATCTTCCCTTTTAATGATTTCCCGTGGTATTCTGAAAGTATGAAAGATAATTGTCCAAAGGGGTGTTTGGTGTGGAAAAAGGATTGTTAGGGTTAATATTACTAAAACCTGATCGGTTAACTCTCCGAATTATTGACTTGGATCATAATAGAGTCGTTAATGAAGCCCGGTCTGGATCTCTGCACGTTGGTCAAAATCAAATTGCTAATTATGCTGAAAATATATCTGCTATTACTAACAATTTGCTTGGATTTAAACGGTTGCTGGAAGAATATCAAGTGGCAAATTATCGGTTATATGGCGCCTTAACAGATATGGATTTAGTAACTGGAAAGTATGTTGCCAATCAAATATTTGTACGCACGGGGTTCAAAATTGAATGGTTGAATAAAGATCAAACATTGGCACAAATTTTAGCGGCCGTTCATAACGTTGCAAACCAGCAATTAGAAGATTCTCAGTTAACTGGTTACGTTTTGAATATCGGCTTAAGTACCAGTAATCTAGCATATTTTAAAAATGGTAGTTACGCCACATCTTGGGAAATTGATATGGGGAAGGCACGTCTTAGTCAACTAGTAGATAATTTACGTCAAACGGCAGCGACGCCTAGTGATATTATTTTGGACTACATCAGCTCCAAACTTGAATATCTGGTTCCTGAATTGAAGAGCAGTACCGAAACAACAATGCTGATTCAGGGTGCGGATACTTTGGCAGAACGCTATATTAAGGAAGATCACGCTGTTGATAAGATTCCTCATAAAGAATTCCATAAGCGTTATCGGCACCTATTAAATGCTTCTGACCAATACATTATTCGTCACTATGATGTCGATGAACAGAGCGTTAACTGGGTGCTTCCTACCTACTTAATAGTGCGTCAAGTAATGCGGCTTTTGAACGTTAAGAAGATTTACATCACTAATGCGTCGATTTTGGACGGCTTAGAAGTAACTCATAATGATCCACAATTCTTAGTAAACATGGTAAAGACAGCTGCTGATAATTTAGCGCTTCGCTATGGGGCAGACTCTAATCACAAAAGGTTTGTAACTAAAGTGGCAATGCAACTCTATGATGCACTTGAACCAATTCATAGGCTAGATAGTCACTACCGTTTGTTACTGGAAATAGCATGTAAAGTGGATGATATTGGTAACTTTATTAACCCCCAGGGACACTATCGACACTCCGCTTATATCCTGGAAGCCAACCCGTTAGTAGGACTTTCTAGCCAAGATAATGAAATCATTGCTGAAGTGTCACGGTATCACAGCTCTGAAGCACCTGAAGTTGATCAGCCACACTACATGCATTTGGACAGTGCCATTCAATTACCAGTTTCACAATTGGCAGCGATTCTGCGTGTTGCAGATTCGCTTGATGATTCTCGTCAGCAGAAAATCCTGAGAGTTCATTTAGAGTTAGTTGGTGAAGACCTGCAAATTCAAGTTAAAACAACTGATGACCTAGTATTAGAGCAATGGGCTTTTGAACGTAAAAACCAACTGTTTACTGAAGTATATGGTTTACACCCAAAGTTAGTGATTGTGGGGAGGAATTAGATGATGTACAAAGATTTCTATCAACCAAAGAATTATGTTAACCGCGAATTGTCATGGATTGATTTCAACGGACGAGTACTGGACGAAGCTTTAGACCCACATAACCCACTGTTGGAGCAAGCTAACTTTGTCGGTATTACACAGAGTAATGTTGATGAGTTTTTCATGGTACGGGTTGCTTCACTTCACAAATTATCTGCTGCAGGGGTTAAAACAACTGATGCATCAGGAATGACACCAGAAGAACAATTAAAAGCAGTCAATGCAAAAGAGCATCGGATGGTTGAGCGACGCTACCAGGTTTATAATAAAAATATTTTGCCAGAATTAGCTAACCACGATATTAAAATTATTAAAGAACGTGATCTAGACGAGAAAGATTATGAATTTACCAGAAGGTATTTTAATGATGAGCTATTGCCGGTATTAACTCCCATGGCGGATGATGCATCGCGACCATTTCCGTTTATCAATAATGGCTCACTCAACGTTGCAGTAAAGTTGCATCGGAATGTAAAAAAATCGAATAGCAACGATGGCGAAGTCTTAGAAGGGGATCAGGAAGTTCAAGGGCAAACACCTGAACCACATGACGACCGTCAAGATCAGGGGGACAAGTTTGCTACAATTCGAGTGCCAAGCATTTACAAACGACTTGTTAAATTACCAGAAAAGAATCATTTTGTGTTGATTGATGATTTGATTCAAGAATTCATGAATGTCTTATTCCCAGGTTACAAAATTGATGCTAGTGGTACCTATCGTGTAATGCGTGATATGGATTTAGATGTAGCTGAAGAAGACACATCAGACTTATTACGGTCAGTTCAACATCAGTTACGGGCTCGGGAACACGGACAAGTAATGCGCCTAGAAATTGGCTTGAATTTTGATGAATGGTTGGAAGATCGTTTGATCGAAAACTTAGGAGTTGCGGATGATGCCATTTATCGGGTTGATGGACCAGTAGACCTAAGCTTTTTAAAGAAACTTTCTGGCATGGTGACCGGGCATGATGATTTAAGATATCCGCCATTTAAGCCATACCTCAACCCGGTATTAGATATGGATCACAATATTTTCAATGCTATTCGCCAAAAAGATTATTTAATGCAACATCCTTATGATAGCTTCCAATCCGTGGTGAACTTTATTCATCAAGCTGCACTCGACGAACAAACACTCGCCATTAAAATGACGTTATACCGGGTCTCCGGAAATTCACCAATTATTAAGTATTTAGGAATGGCTGCGCAACGTGGCAAGCAGGTTACCGTACTGGTGGAAGTTAAAGCTCGTTTTGATGAAAAAAATAACGTTCGGTGGGCACGACGCCTTGAACGAATGGGATGTCATGTTATTTATGGGCTAGCAGGGCTAAAAACCCACTGTAAATTAGCACTGGTTATCCGTCGTGATGAAGACGGATTGCGGCGATACATGCACCTTGGAACTGGTAATTACAATGATGTTACTGCTCATTTTTACACCGATATGGGTCTCTTAACTTGTGACTATGAATTAGGTCTTGATATGACAAACCTGTTTAATATGCTGTCAGGATTTGCGCGTCCTAAGTATTTCCATAAGCTGCACGTCTCACCAAACGGGATTCGGGACTTTATTAATGAAAAAATCGACCAGCAGATTAAAATTGCCAAAAGTGGCAATCCAGCACTAATCGGGATGAAAATGAATTCACTGTCAGATAAGCAGATTATTGCTCACCTATATGAAGCAGCGGCAGCGGGTGTTGAAATTCACTTAATTGTCCGTGGAATCACCTGTTTGAGAAATGATTTGCCAGAATTGCATGGTAATATCCATGTCCACTCCATTGTGGGACGCTTCTTGGAACACTCACGAATTTACTACTTTGTTGGTAATGGTCATGAAGAAATCTACTTAGCAAGTGCAGATATGATGACTAGAAACTTGAATCGGCGGGTTGAAGAGTTATATCCTGTCACGGAAGAAGATACCAAAGCACGGGCAATTAGCATTTTTAAGAGTATGTGGAAAGATAATGAAAAGGCTTGGAATTTAAAGGGTGACCACTACGTGAAGATGCAACCTGGTGACGAACCATTTAACTCACAACAATTCTTTATGGATGAAGCTACAGAACTTCGTAAAGAAGAAAAACATAAACGAAAGAACAAAAAACGGTTTAGTAATGTTTTTGAAACGTTGACTAAGCATGTTTCTGGTCTCCACCTTAGAACTGATGATGACACATCGAAGGAGTAGTTTATGAGTAATAATTTAGCAATTATTGATTTGGGGTCGAACTCTTGCCGACTACGAATTACTAAGATATTTGAAAATGGTAAAACCGAGTTAGTTCGATATGAAAAGGAATATGTGCGGTTGTCTGAAAACATGGGTGCAATGAAAGTGCTACAACCAGCACCAATGGAGCGAACAATTAATGCGCTTCTGAAGTTTAAAGCAATCTGTGCAGAATTGGATAATGTTCGATTAGTTGCGGTTGCGACTGCGGCAGTTCGTCAGGCCGTCAACCAAGAAGAATTTTTAAAGATGGTTCGAGAGAAAGTCGGTATAGATTTCACAGTCATTTCAGGAGAACGTGAAGCCTATTTAGACTATGTTGGAGTATCGCGAACATTAAAGATTGATAATGGCTTGATTGTGGATACCGGTGGGGCCAGTATGGAAATGATCCTTGTTGACCAGGGACAAGCTGAGGAATTAGTCAGTTTGCCAATCGGCTCTGTTGTTTTATCACAGAGATATCATCTGAATGATCAAATAAGCGCAGCAGACCTGTATGATGCAGCCATTAAAGTGGATGAGATGTTGTCCAGCCAACGATGGTTAAATCGTGCTCGTCATACACAAGTAGTAGCACTTGGTGGTAGTAATCGTGCACTGGCCAAAATGTACCGCTGGAAGTTAGCTAAAGATCCGGCAACAGTTCGTCCAGTCCATGGTTTGACAATGCAGACGGATGAAGCTTCACAAATGATGCATGAATTGCTGGCAACTGATTGTGAAGGAAGAGCAGCAATTCGAGGAATAAATAGCTTGCGTGCTGACGTGATTGTAGGTGGCTTATTACCGCTGATGGCTTTACTGCGCCAATTAAGTATGCCAGAAGTGCGGTTTAGTAATAATGGACTACGTGAAGGGATTTTATTTGAATACCTGGATCATGAAATTGAAAAGAGTCAATTACAAGAGATATAACTGCAAATTTCTGCTAAAATTAGTCTGTGATATAATACAAGTTAGTAAATTTTGGTCAAAACGGAGGCAAATAAAAGATGTCAATTTTGGTTTGTGGTGGTGCCGGGTATATCGGCTCTCATATGGTAAAGCGGTTAGTAGAACAAGGGCAAGATGTTGTTGTTGCAGATAACCTATCTACTGGTCACAAAAAGGCCATTAATCCGAAGGCAAAATTATATCAAGGTGATATTCGGGATCGCGCATTTTTGGATCAGATTTTCATTAATGAAGATATTACAGCAGTTGTTCACTTTGCTGCATTCTCAATTGTTCCAGAATCAATGAGTGAACCGCTAAAGTATTTTGATAACAACACTGGTGGTATGATTACGCTTTTGGAAGCAATGCGTGACTTTGGAGTAAAGTACATTGTCTTCAGTTCCACCGCAGCTACCTATGGTGTTCCAGAGCACATGCCAATTAAAGAAACTGATCCACAAAACCCAATTAACCCATATGGATTATCCAAACTAATGATGGAACATATGATGGCTTGGGCTGATCAAGCATATGGCATCAAATTTGTTGCCCTTCGTTACTTTAACGTTGCTGGTGCAGCGCCAGATGGCACCATTGGTGAAGACCATGGCCCAGAAACACACTTAGTTCCAATTATCTTGCAAGTAGCTCAAGGTAAGCGGAAGGAATTAAGTATTTTTGGTGATGATTATGACACTCCAGATGGTACTAATGTACGTGATTACGTCCATGTAATGGACCTTGCGGATGCTCATATCTTGGCATTGAAGTACTTAAAAGAAAATAATAAGTCAAATGCCTTTAACCTTGGTTCTTCAACTGGTTTTTCTAATAAGCAAATGCTTGAAGCTGCACGGGAAGTAACAGGAAAAGAAATTCCTGCAAAAATTGCTGATCGGCGTCCAGGAGACCCAGATTCGTTGATTGCTGCTAGTGATAAGGCCCGGAGTGTACTTGGCTGGAAACCACAGTTTGATGATGTACATGACATTATTGCTACAGCTTGGAAATGGCATTCTACTCATCCTAAAGGATATGATGATCGTAATTAATCAAAGAAAGCTGATTAGACATCAGCTTTTTTGTTTTGCATAATTTGAAACAAATTAACCAAGGATCTTGACTGATATGGTAAGATACTTACAGAATGAAAGGACGAAAAACAATGAAGATATTAGCGATTGATACGTCGAACCATCCAATGAGTGTCGCCCTGGTTGAAGATGATCAGTTAAAGGCAACAATTACTCTGAACATGGTTCGCAACCATAGTATTTATGTGTTACCAGCTATCAATGATTTATTTGATAAGGTAGGTTGGCAACCAAAAGATATTGATCGTGTTGTTGTAGCCAAGGGCCCTGGTTCATATACAGGAGTTCGGATTGCAGTAACAACAGCTAAGACCCTTGCAATGACCATTAATAAGGAACTTGTTGGCATCTCCAGTTTACAAGTATTAGCGGCCAATGTACCAAATATTACCGATAACCTGATTGTTCCATTTATGGATGCACGACGTGGCAACGTATTTACTGGTGGGTACCAGTATCAGAATGGTAGATTGGTTAATGTAATGAATGAACAACATGTTGCATATAACGATTTGTTAGCTACATTAAAAAAGGGAAACCATCCTGTCTATCTAGTGGGTGAGATGACTCCTAAAATCAGCAAGAATGCTGATCCATTACCAAATAACGTTCAATTATTGGCACCTAGTTATGCAATGCCATCTACTTACCAATTGGCTATTCTGGGGGAAAAAGCTCCAGCAGTAAAAGATATTGACGATTTTGTTCCTAATTATTTGAGGATTACAGAAGCTGAAGTAAATTGGCTGAAAGCACATCCCGGAAAGCATGACGAATCAAACTATGTTCAAGAAGTTTAACCGATGGTTAGCTAGTTTTTTTGATGGTATTAATGGACAGCCGATTAATTACGAAGACCATGATGTTGTGGTTGGCAATCAACGGTATAAGGTTGTTCGAGGACGGCGGTTAGATATAAATCAATTATTGCAGATTGAGCGGCAAATATATGGTGGTGAACCATGGGATCGACAATCGTTTGAAATTGATATGGGCCGCCCTAATACTTTATATTTATTATTAGTAGATCAAAATTCACAAGAAATGATAGCATTTATTGGCGCATCATTTAATGATTATGCACGGGATGTTCATATTACAAATATTGGAGTAATTCCCAAATATCAAATGCATGGATTAGGAACCTTTTTACTTCATGAAGTTGAAAACCAGGCGCGTCAGAGGCAACTATTAAGTATGAGCTTAGAAGTACGGCGGTCTAATGTGACTGCTCAGCGCTTGTATACAAGTCTTGGCTTTATTAAAACCCAAGTTCGTGAGCATTACTACCATGATGACGGAGAAGACGCGTTTAACATGTTAAAAAAATTAAATTGATGAAAGGAAATTGGGATGGCAAAGGATACGTTAATTCTGGCTTTTGAGTCAAGTTGTGATGAGACCAGTGTGGCAGTAGTAAAAAATGGTGTAGAAATTCTTTCAAATATTGTTGCCACTCAAATTGAAAGTCACCAAAGATTTGGTGGAGTTGTGCCTGAAGTAGCTAGTCGGCACCATATTGAATGGATTACCCGTTGTATTCACCAAGCATTGGATGAAGCGGGAGTGGATTATGATGATTTAGATGCAGTTGCGGTGACATATGGACCAGGACTAGTTGGCTCTCTATTAATTGGAGTAACAGCGGCCAAAACCGTGGCTTGGGCTCATCAATTGCCACTCATACCAATTAACCATATGGAAGGTCACATCTACGCAGCACGTTTTGCAGGAGAATTTCAATTTCCGCAAATGGCACTGTTGGTTTCCGGTGGTCATACGGAATTAGTATATATGAAGAGTGAACACGAGTATGAAATCATTGGCGAGACACGAGATGACGCAGCAGGGGAAGCCTATGACAAAATCGGCCGAGTGCTAGGTGTCAATTATCCTGCTGGGAAGACAATTGACGAGTGGGCCCATGAAGGGGAAGATACTTTTGATTTTCCAAGAGCGATGGAAAAGGAAAGTAACCTCGATTTTAGTTTTTCAGGGCTCAAGAGTGCCTTTATTAACACTTGTCATAATGCTGACCAGCGTGGAGAAAAGTTAAATAAAAAGGATTTAGCTGCTAGTTTCCAGCAAAGTGTTGTTGATGTTTTAGCAGAGAAAACCATGCGTGCATTAGGGGAATATCCAGTGAAACAACTGATTTTAGCTGGTGGCGTCGCTGCTAATCACGGGTTACGTGACCGTTTAACCCATGATATGGCTAAATACTTCCCAGAAGTTAAGATGCTTCAAGCACCATTAAAATATTGCGGTGATAATGCTGCAATGATTGGGGCAGCTGGTTATGTGGCATTTCAACATGGTGACAGGGCCGGTAACGATTTAAATGCAGTTCCTGGTCTGTCTTTTCTAGTCAACAAGAAGTAATTGAATTTAGATAGAGGATGCGCGACAGAAGCTGTTTCCGATTTTGCTTTCGATTTCCCCGTCGATGAGTTGATCATAAATAAGACCCAAGAGTTCGGATTTTCTGAATGCTTGGGTCTTATTTATGTATCGCGCTGTTTACTTTTACACTATATAAGGGAGCGCATGTCACGGCCTGCTTTTTTTGTAAATAATTAAATTTTTAACCATTTTCTCATTTTTTGTAATGTTATTTCGTTAGAATATGGTATGATTGAGCAGTGAAGTAGGAAATATGTTCGTATTAAGGCGGTGGAAGATTTGAAGAAAGTATTGATTGCAAATCGTGGTGAAATTGCAATCCGGATTATTCGTGCCTGTCACGAACTGGGACTTAAGACTGTCGCAGTTTATGCAAAGGAAGATGAGTACGGGGTTCATAGATTTCGTGCGGACGAAGCATACCAAATTGGTGCGGGAAAGAAGCCAATTGATGCTTATTTAGACATGGATGATATTATTCGGGTTGCCAAGCAGACAGGTGCCGATGCAATTCACCCAGGATACGGTTTTTTAGCAGAAAATGAAGAGTTTGCTGAAAAATGTGCACAAAATGGAATTACATTTATTGGCCCAACGGTTGAACAATTAAAGATTTTTGGAGATAAAATTACAGCCAAAGAGGTTGCTGAAAAAAATGGTCTCCATACCATTCCAGGAATCAATGAACCTGTTCAATCAATGGAAGAAATGAAAGAGTTCGCTCATACTCATGGATACCCAATCATGATCAAGGCAGCGATGGGCGGTGGCGGTCGTGGAATGCGGATTGTTAAGGATGATGAAGATCTCAAAACCGCTTATGACCGTGCCCGGAGTGAAGCAAAAGCATCTTTCGGTGATGATGAACTTTACGTTGAAAAGTATCTCGAAAACCCTAAGCACATTGAAGTGCAAATTTTAGCTGATGAGCATGGGCATGTAATGCACCTCTTTGAAAGAGATTGCTCCGTACAACGTCGGAACCAGAAGGTCATTGAATTTGCACCCAGCTTAGCGTTAGATGATCAGCGTCGTAAAGAAATTTGTGATGCGGCTGTGCGGTTAATGAAGGGTGTTCACTACCAAAATGCCGGTACGGTAGAATTTTTGGTTACCAAAGACAACTTCTACTTTATTGAAGTTAATCCACGGATCCAGGTTGAACATACCGTTACTGAGTTAATTACTGGTGTTGATATTGTTCGTTCTCAAATTCGAATTGCAGCCGGTGCAGATTTGCATAAGGATTTACACTTGCCAGCTCAGGATGATTTGACAATGAGTGGTTATGCTATTCAATGTCGGGTTACTACGGAAGATCCAGAAAATAACTTCATGCCAGACACTGGTCGGATTTTAACCTACCGTTCACCTGGTGGTAATGGTGTTCGTTTAGATGGTGGTAATACTTATGCAGGAGCAGTTGTTACACCGTACTTCGATTCATTATTAGTTAAGGCTTGTGTCCATGCGCGAACCTTCCATAACACAGTTGATAAAATGATTCGGGTACTCAACGAATTTCAAATTCGTGGTGTGAAGACCAATATTCCATTTATGTTAAATGTGTTGAAGAATCCTGTTTTCCAAAAGGGTGAAGCACATACTGCCTTTATTGATCACACACCGTCACTATTTAAGTTTGATCATAAACCAGATACCCAGCAGCAATTATTGAACTATGTTGGTGATGTTACTGTTAACGGCTTTAATGGTGTTAAACGTCAAGACCAAGTCCAACCTGCAAATGTGAAATTAGCTGAAATGGCATTGGATGCAGATAGTGCATTACCAATCGTTAATGCTAAGTATGTTCTAGACCACCAAGGTGCTGATGCAGCAATGGATTGGGTTAAGAAACAAAAGTTAGTATTACTCACTGATACATCAATGCGGGACGCACACCAGAGTCTGTTTGCCACACGAATGCGGACTCATGATATGTTACCAGTGGCCGATATCTATGATCGAGCATTACCAAACCTGTTTTCTGCAGAAACATGGGGTGGAGCAACATTTGACGTTGCTTATAGATTCTTAGGAGAGGATCCTTGGAAACGGTTGAAGATGCTTCGTCAAAGAATGCCGCATACGTTGTTGCAAATGCTATTACGTGGTTCAAATGCGGTAGGTTATCAAAACTATCCAGATAATGTTTTGAAGAAATTCATTGACAAGAGCGCTGAAGACGGCGTAGATGTGTTCCGGATTTTTGACAGCCTTAACTGGGTTGAACAAATGCAAAAGAGCATTGAATACGTTCGTAACACCGGTAAGATTGCTGAAGGAACAATGTGTTACACGGGAGATCTGCTGAGCCCAGATGAAACCAAGTACACATTGGATTACTATAAGAAGCTGGCTGGAGAATTAGTAGATGCTGGTGCTCAAATCCTGGGTATTAAGGACATGGCCGGATTATTGAAGCCTGATGCAGCTTATGAATTAGTTGGTGAATTAAAGGCTAAATATGATGTACCGGTTCACCTTCATACTCATGATACAACCGGTAATGGAGTTGCTACTTATGATCAAGCAACTCGTGCTGGTGTTGATGTAGTAGATGTTGCAATGAGTGCGCTGTCTAGTACCACTAGTCAGCCAAGCATGAGCAGTTTCTATTACAGCTTGGAAGGCAATGAGCGGCAACCAGAATTAGATATTGATAATGTTGAAAAGATTAATCAATATTGGGCTGGCATTCGACCATTGTATAAAGACTTTGCTAATGGTATTAATGCACCTCTGCCTGACATTTATGAAACTGAAATGCCTGGTGGACAATACTCCAACTTGCAACAACAAGCTAAGTCGCTTGGCTTAGATGATTTTGAACAAGTGAAAGCAATGTACCGGGTTGTAAATCGACTACTCGGTGACATTGTTAAGGTAACGCCAAGTTCAAAGGTCGTTGGTGATTTAGCAATCTTTATGATTCAAAATAACTTAACGGCTGACAACATTTTGGAACGTGGTAAGACCCTTGACTTCCCTGAATCTGTGGTAAACTTCTTTGCTGGTGATTTAGGCCAACCATATGGTGGTTTTCCTAAGGAACTTCAAGCGGTCGTATTAAAGGGCCAGAAGGCTATTACGGTACGTCCTGGTAGTTTGGCGAAACCAGTTGACTTTGATCAAGTTGCTAAAGAATTGGAAAACAAGATTGGTCGTGAACCAAGTGAAGAAGAAGTAATTTCATACGTACTATACCCAGATGTATTCATGGATTACTTCAAGCGTCATCAACAATATGGGCGGATTAGTGTCTTGGATACTAATACTTTCTATCAAGGGATGCGGCCTGGTGAAACAGTTCATATTCACATTGCCCCTGGTAAGACTGAGATTTTGCGCCTAGACTCAATATCTGATGTTGATGTGGATGGTAATCGCCACCTCTTCTTTGCCGTTGATGGTGAACAAGTTGAATTACCAGTTGAAGACCAGATTCATACCGATGCTAAGGTTAAAGTGCCAAAGGCTGACCCTAGTAATCCCGGACAAATTGGGATGCCATTGAATGGTACCGTTGTAGAAGTGCTGGTTAAAGATGGTGATCATGTCAAGAAGGGCGACTCTTTGATTGTTACTGAAGCCATGAAGATGGAAACAACTATTAAGGCTTCCTTTGATGGTACTGTTGAAAAAATCTATGCTAGTGAAGGAACTGTAATGGATAGTCAGGACCTTTTGATCCAACTAAAAGCAGATGAAAAGTAAGCTCAATGTGGCTTTAAATTAGCTTGATAATTATCACTATAGGGGGTAACGTTCGGTAAAACGAGCGCTAGCCCCTTTTGTTATGAGGAGAATGTAAATGAAACTAAAGCAACAGACAATCAGTTCTGAGTTAGGTAAAGATTTCCCGGGAAATGTTGTTATAGAATCTGTTGTGAGCTCCACCCAAGAAATGGCTAAGCAAGCAGACCAAACATCGCTGCAGGCTTTTTTGGCGGAAAGGCAAACCAGTGGATATGGTAAGAAGGCACGATCTTTTTATTCACCAAGTGAAACGGGACTTTATCTTAGTGTGTTGTTACCAAACATTGAAAAAGGAGAAATGAATAAGGCCGGATTATTTACTACAGGTTTAGCAGATCAGATTGCAAACCTACTTGAAGAATATTACCCAGAAAAGAAACTTGGCGTGAAATGGGTTAATGATGTAATGCTTGATGATGCAAAGGTTGGAGGGATTTTAGTAGAAGCCCAAATCCAGGGGAACAGCGTTAGTTGGATTGTTGGAGTGGGCTTGAATTTATGCACTGCTGATTTTCCTGATGATATTGATCGCACCGTTGGTAGCTTGGACAGTAAGAAAATAATTGACCGTAACAAGTTAGCAGCGGATTTAATCAAAACAATCTGGCATTTAAAGAGTACTTATCAGTCCGGCGATTTTCTAAGCGATTATCGAAAGCGCTTAGTCTTAACTGGTAAGACGGTTACGCTAAAATTGGCTCAGGAGAATATTACTGGAATAGTTAAGGGAATTAATAATGATGGACAGTTACTCATTGAACTTGACAATGGTGAAATTGAAACATTTAATGAAGGTGAAGTGATTAAAGTTCAATATTAGAGAGAGTAACTGGCACTTTTTATAGTGAAAATAAATGGCCCTAAGCATTCAGATTATTGAATGTTCAGGGCCTATTTAAATTGTTTATTCTTGATCAAATTCTTCCAACCGCTCAGCAGCGTCTGTCCAATTTTCTTCTGCTTGATCTAGTTGTTGTTGGCACTCATCTAATTGCTTTTGGAGGTCACTTAATTTCGCAATGTCAGTGGCGACTTCCGGAGCGCTCATTTGTTGTTCAATTTGGTCATGTTTGGCTTGAAGGCTATCCATTTCTTGTTCAAACTTATCAACTTCTCGTTGAATCTTACGGCGAGCACGTTGATTTTGCTTGCTAGCCTGATAACTTTGTTGACCAGCGGATTTCTTACTAGAGGTCTGAGTAGTTGAAGGGATGGTAGTCTTGTCTTCATTCTGTGATAAAGTAGATGTTTCGTTTACAAAATCATCGTAGTTGCCTTGATAGTGTGTGATACCAGTGCTGGACATATTTAAAATGTCAGTAGCAACTTGATTCAAAAAGTAACGATCGTGTGAAACAAAAAGCACGGTTCCAGTAAATTCATTAATTGCGGTTTCTAGTACTTCTCGACTATCAATGTCTAAGTGATTAGTAGGTTCGTCTAAAATCAAGAAATTAATTGGTTGGAAGGAAAGCTTGGTAAGTTCCAGACGCGCTTTTTGTCCACCACTAAGTTCTTTAACTGTTTTAAATACATCATCACCAACAAATAGAAAGCTTCCCAATAATGAGCGGATTTCAGTTTCAGGAACTTCAGGATGATCATCCCAAACCTCATCTAAAACAGTTTTATCTGGGTGGAGTTGTTGTTGTTCCTGATCGTAGTAACCAATCTCCAGGTTAGCACCAAGTTTAATCGATCCGCTAATAGCGGGTTGCTTCTTTAAAATAGTTTTGAGCAGGGTTGACTTACCAATTCCATTTGGGCCGATGATACCAATTCGTTGACCTTTACGTTCTTTAAAACTTAATGGTCCGGCCAATACATTTTCGTTGTAACCGACTTTTAAGTTTTCAACGTCTAGAACTTCATTACCACTGTCTTTATCAGAATGAAATGAAAAATGAATTGAGCTATCGTCGGTCGTAGGGCGTTCCATGCGGTCCATTTTTTCTAATTGTTTACGCCGCGCTTGTGCACGCTTAGTTGTTGATGCTCGTACTAAATTTTTATTAACGAAGTCTTCTAATTTTGCAATTTTCTTTTGCTGCTGGTCGTAGTGCTTCATTTCTGCTCTTAACCAGTCTGCCTTTTCTTTAGTGAATGCAGAATAATTGCCAGTATAATGGGTCAAAGTCTGATTATCTAGGTCATAAACTTGACTAACGACATGGTCTAAAAAGTAGCGGTCATGAGAGACAACTAAAACGGACCCGTTATAACCACGTAAATAATCTTCCAACCAGTTCAAAACGTTCATATCTAAATGGTTGGTAGGTTCGTCTAAGATCAGCAGTTGTGGCTCCTGAAGAAGAATCTTTGCAAGAGCAAGCTTTGTTTTTTGACCACCGGAAAGAGAGTTAATTGGCAGATCGTACATATCTTCACCAAAACCAAAACCGGTTAAGACTCCCCGCATTTTTGATGCGTATTCGAATCCACCTTGCTCTTTAAATGTAGTTTGAAGATGATCATATTGTTGGATGATATATTGATATTCATCAGTGGTACTATCAATGGATGACAGTTTTTCCTCAAGTTGGTGGATTGACTTCTCCATCTCATGAAGAGGTGCAAAAACACTATCTAATTCATCCCAAATGTTATTTTGGGAGTCTAATCCTTGATCCTGAGCTAAATATCCAATTGATAAATCGTGAGCTTTAGAAATCGTTCCTTCATCTGGTTCAGTAATTCCTGCAATCATTTTTAGTAACGTAGTCTTACCAGCCCCGTTACGGCCCACCAGTGCAGTTCGACTGTGTTCATCGATTTGCATATTCACATTGTGAAATAAAATATCGGCACCAAACCGGCGCTCAACATTATTCGCCTGCAATAATAACATTGAAAAACCTCGTTTAACTTCTAATATATTAATGTTCTAAGAGGATTTTAGCATAAATATGCCAATACTTCTAAATAGATCTTTTTTGCAAAATGGTTCACAAAGTCAGAATTAATTGCTAGAATATCAAGTAGATTAATTCACAATCATTTTATGAATTGAATGGAGGAATAATCATGCCAACTCGCAAAATACCGCGGGCAACAGCAAAGCGACTACCGGTTTATTACCGATATTTAAACGCCTTGCTGAATGCTAATAAACGGCGAGTATCTTCGACAGAATTGTCTGAAGCCGTGCAAGTTGACTCAGCTACTATTCGACGGGATTTCTCGTACTTTGGTGAGTTGGGCAAACGTGGTTACGGATATGATGTTGAGAGTTTAATTAAGTTTTTCAAAGGAATTCTGAACCAAGACAAGTTAACTAGTGTTGCTTTGGTTGGTGTTGGTAGTTTAGGTAGTGCTTTGATGAATTATAATTTCCATCAAAGTACTAACTTACGGATTAGTGCTGCATTTGACCCTAAACCAGCATTAGCCAACACAATAAAAAGCGGCATTCCAGTTTATCCAGCTAATGAATTGAAGAAGCAAATTAAAGAACAACAAATCGATGTTGTTATTTTAACGGTTCCTGCTTCGCAAGCACAAAAGGTAACAGATGACTTAGTTGAGGTAGGGGTTCACGGAATTTTGAATTTCTCACCAGTACGATTGTCGGTCCCTGAGAATGTTCAAGTGCAAAACATCGATTTAACAAATGAATTGCAAACTCTGATTTACTTTATTGAAAGTAATCATATGGATAATCAGGAAAATAATGATTAAATCAAAGTCTAAATAAGAATACGAGAACAAATAAATTGTCAATGTAAAAGCCAGGCCTAAATAAGCCGGCTTTTTTATTTAGTCAAAAAAGGTCAAACTTTTTGTTGTAATTGAACACTAAGATGATATAATAATAAATGTGGTTAGCACTTAATACTTGTGAGTGCTAACACTCGAAACACAAAAGTGCTAAATAAAAAAATTGAATCAATTTGGAGGGATTATCGTGTTAAAGCCATTAGGAGATCGCGTGGTTTTGAAAGCCGCCCAAGAAAAAGAAGAAACTGTTGGAGGAATTGTTTTAGCATCAAATGCTAAGGACAAGCCAACTACGGGTGAAGTTATCGCTGTTGGTGATGGTCGTGTTCTTGATAACGGGACTAAGGTTCCAGTAAGCGTTAAGGTTGGCGATACTGTTCTCTTTGACAAGTATGCTGGTAACGAAGTTGAGTACCAAGGTGATAAGTACCTGGTTGTTCACGATAAGGACTTAGTTGCGGTTGTTGACTAGTTTCTGATTAATCATTGTTGATAATTTTTTAATGAGGTGAAAATTTATGGCAAAAGATTTAAAGTTCGGTGAAGATGCACGTAAGTCTATGATGGCTGGTGTTGACAAACTTGCTGATACTGTTAAGACCACTATTGGTCCAAAGGGTCGGAACGTTGTTTTGGAACAAAACTATGGTTCACCAACAATTACTAATGACGGTGTAACAATTGCGAAGAGCATTGACTTAGAAGACCATTTTGAAAACATGGGTGCTAAGTTAGTTGCTGAAGTTGCTTCCAAGACTAATGATATTGCCGGTGACGGTACTACTACTGCTACTGTTTTAACTCAAGCTATCGTTAACGAAGGCATGAAGAACGTTACTGCTGGTGCTAACCCTGTAGGTGTTCGTCGTGGGATTGAAAAGGCAACTAAAGCTGCAGTTGCTGGATTACACAAGATGAGCCATGATGTTAAGACCAAAGATGACATTGCACAAATTGCTTCCATTTCTGCTGCCAATCCAGAAGTTGGTAAATTAATTGCGGATGCAATGGAAAAGGTTGGTCATGATGGTGTTATCACTATTGAAGACTCCCGTGGTGTTGAAACTAGTGTTGATGTCGTTGAAGGGATGAGCTTTGATCGTGGATACATGTCTCAATACATGGTTACCGACAATGACAAGATGGAAGCTGATTTGGATAACCCATACATTTTGATCACTGATAAGAAGATTAGCAACATTCAAGATATCCTTCCATTACTACAATCAGTTGTTCAACAAGGACGGGCACTCTTAATTATTGCTGATGACATTACTGGTGAAGCATTACCAACTCTTGTTTTGAACAAGATTCGTGGTACTTTCAACGTATGTTCTGTTAAGGCTCCAGGCTTTGGTGACCGTCGAAAGGCTCAATTGCAAGATATCGCTATTTTGACCGGTGGTACTGTCATTTCTGATGACTTAGGTATGCAATTGAAGGATGTTACTATTGACCAATTAGGTCAAGCTAACAAGGTTACTGTTACTAAGGATGCAACTACTATTGTTGATGGTAATGGTGACAAGGCTGCAATCGCTGATCGTGTTGACCAAATCAAGCAAGCTATTGCTAAGACTACTTCTGACTTTGACAAAGAAAAGCTTCAAGAACGCCTTGCTAAGTTATCTGGTGGGGTTGCAGTTGTTAAAGTTGGTGCCGCAACTGAAACTGAATTGAAGGAAAAGAAGTACCGGATTGAAGATGCTTTGAACGCTACCCGGGCTGCCGTTCAAGAAGGATTTGTTCCTGGTGGTGGAACTGCTTTGGTAAACGTTATTCCAGACATTGAAGCTGTAGAAAAGGATGTTTCCGGTGACGAAGCAACTGGTGTTAAGATCGTTAAGAATGCACTAGAAGCTCCTGTACGTCAAATTGCTGAAAACGCTGGTGTTGAAGGTTCTGTAATTGTTAACCAATTAAAGAATGAAAAACCAGGTGTTGGTTACAACGCTGCTGATGGCAAGTTTGAAGACATGATTGATGCTGGTATTGTTGACCCAACTAAGGTTACACGTTCAGCATTACAAAACGCTACATCTGTTTCTGCATTGTTATTAACTACTGAAGCAGTAGTTGCTGACAAGCCAGAACCAAAGGATGCTGCTCCAGCTGCACCACAACCAGGTGCCGGTATGGGCGGAATGATGTAATTTCAAATTAATTTAAAGGGGGCTGTGACATAAGTCCCCAATAATAAACGGAGTTGGATGAAATCTTCGGATTTCATTCAGCTCCGTTTTCCTTTAAAATATAGATACATTGATAAAAGAAAA
>NZ_JACJKU010000160.1 GCF_016901675.1 Limosilactobacillus coleohominis | reverse complement strand
CGATTTCATTGTAACAGAGGTTTACCTCTGTTTTTTTGTTTAAAACACAAAAATGGCATTGGTATAGAGATGAAAAATCTCTAACCAACACCATTTGGTGTAGAACCCATAAAAATACCCCCAAAGTCGATTTCCAACTTTGGGGGTACGCTTCATTGCTCGTTTGAGCAATCCTTTTTTATTACTTCATCATCTTCATTAATTCTTTTTGCACCAGTGGAAATTCCTGGTAACCATCATCACTCAGAAAATGACCGCCAGTTGGTTGAACAATTAACTTAGCGCCGAGATGGTTGGCTACAGCAACGCTGTATTGATATGGTGCAATTGGATCATTTTGCGCAGTAATCACCGTTGCTTGATTCAGCTTTTCCTTCACATTTTGATAATCAATTTCTGGTGTCACAAAGCCATTCAATTGCGGATAATTAGGGAGGGGCTTGGCAAAGGCCCCGACTAAAATTAAATTAGTTTGCTTTAAAGCATGACGTTCCACAAACCGCATTGCCGCAATACATCCTAGGCTATGCGCAACAATTGTAATTCCAGATTGACCATCTTCATGCGGAATCTGATCGTCAATTGCAGCTTGCCACTCTTGAGAGTCAGGAGCAAATGGATTGGGAAGCCAAATGCGGTCCAATTCAATAGCGGGTGCAACAGCTTCTTCTAACCACGGAAACCAATCGTCATCCCGTGTAGACGTGCCATGAATTAAATACGCTTTTTTCATTTTCTCACCTTCGATATATAAACGGCCACAAACATTCGTGAATTTCGAACGCTTGTGGCCAACTAATTTTTTATTTGGTGGATTATAGAATGAAGTTAGCCATCTAATTGGTGGTAAATGCAAAAACGCCATTCGGCGTGACATCAGGTATCATATTAAGTGAATCAAAACTATATGAAAGGATGTCCGTCAAATGACGCACTTAAATGATACCATGCTCACTAACCTTTTGGCCACTCATCGCAAATATGCACACCTTACTAAAGAAGAGCGAGTGATGATTGCGACTTTAAAGTCGCAAGGACTTTCCAATCGCGCAATCGGTCGT
>NZ_JACJKU010000159.1 GCF_016901675.1 Limosilactobacillus coleohominis | reverse complement strand
CGCCGTTTGTAAAATTAAGTTAGAAAAATAAAAAAGCCATTTGTGATAGACTTTTGAATAACCACAAACAAAAGTAAAGGAACATCACAAATGACTTATAAACATCTTACCACACGTGAACTAACCCTCATAGCTAATTTTTGGCACCAAGGTACGAAGGCTTATCAAGCTGCTAAACTGCTTAAACGAAGCCAAGAAACTATTTACCGAGTCTATCGATTTCTTGATAGCGGTAAGACCATTGCACAGTATCTTAAGGCTTACCAACGGAATAAGCAGCGTTGTGGTCGTAAGCAGGCTCAGCTAGCCAAGGATGAGATCAGCTACATCAATGAGCAGGTTAAAGCGGGCTGGACACCTGATACGATCATTGGTCGAGCAGAACGGACAATTAGCTGTAGTATGCGGACACTTTATCGGATGTTTGCTCGTGGACAGTACAATTTTGCCGTCCAGCAATTACCGATGAAAGGCAAGCGACACCCCAATGGCTATGTCGAACGACGTGGTAAGGCGGGGCATCTCGGTCGGAGTATTTACCAGCGATACCATGATTTTCCTCACTACCAACACGAGTTTGGTCACTTTGAAGCTGATACTGTTCAAGGAAAAGCTCATCGTGGTGCGGTCATGACCTTGGTGGAACGTCAATCTAAGGTGATGATTGTGCTTAACGTTCATCGTAAAACTGATGAAGCAGTTAACTATCACTTGGATAAATGGCTTTCTAAAATACCTCGTCATTTCGTTAAGTCGATTACCTTTGATAATGGTAAGGAATTCGCGGGCTGGCGTGAGATTGCCAATAAACATGATCTTCATACTTATTTTGCGGAGGTTGGAGCGCCCAATCAACGCGGCCTGAATGAAAACAATAATGGTATCTTACGTCGTGACGGTCTCAGTAAACGATTAGACTTCCGTAATTTACCAGATGAACTAATCACCCAGCTGATGCACAAACGAAATACTATTCCACGGAAGTCACTTCACTACCGCACACCACTTGAAGTATTCCTAAGTCACGTCACAGATGAACAGCTTTCAACATTTTTCTAATTTAAATTGACATTTCGGG
>NZ_JACJKU010000158.1 GCF_016901675.1 Limosilactobacillus coleohominis | reverse complement strand
GTGCCCATTAAGGTCCTTCTTTCTAATGGAATGTTGTGGTAACACCATTAAAGACCTTGATGGGTTTTTCTGTCCACTTAAATGTTCAACTTAAATTTTACAATCTGCCAAACTAAAAAAGACCCAATGGAGAATGGAACAGTCCTCTGGATCCTTTTTAATAAAGTAGTATGTCATCTGTCTATTATATTATCATGATAACGTTTACATTTCAATAACAGTCTATTATAAATTATAATTTTTTGTGAGTTTGTTGAATGGTATCACCAATTACATACCCGATACTGGTTGAAATACTAAGAATCAAACCAGCTTTTAATAAGCGAATTGCTTCATTTTTCATGATGAATCCCTCCTGACCAACTAAAAGTTGGAGAATAATTCAAAGAACATGCTTATAATATCAAATTTTGTTTAAATATGACAAATATGTTACAAAGCTTAACAAACTTTTATATATTATCTAACCAAATTAAGGAGCCGTTTTCATTTCTATGATAGATATGCTACCCTTGGTATAGAATTTGAAGGGAGTATTTATTATGGTTAAAGATGAATACACTTTGGTATTAGTAAAGCCTGATGGCGTAAAAACTCGTCACATTGGAGACATTATTTCTAAGATTGAAAACAAAGGCTACCGGATTGAAGCACTGAAGATGATCAATCCAACAAAGGATAAGCTTAGGCAACATTATTTTGACAAGGTCGATAAGCCATTTTTCCCAGAATTATTAAATTACATGATGGAAGGTCCCATTGTCGGCATTGTTGTTTCTGGAACAAACGTTGTTCACGCAATTCATAATATGGCTGGAGCAACTAATCCGGGAGAAGCAGCTTGGGGAACCATTCGTGGTGACTACGGACGCGAATGGCCGGACGGAGTCTTAAGAAATATCATTCATACTTCTGATAATGTTGAAAATGCCAAGAGAGAAATAGGAATCTGGTTCCCAGAATTTAAGATGGCATAAAGTAAAAGGGGCTGTGACATAAGTCCCCAATAATAAACGGAGTTGGATGAAATCTTCGGATTTCATTCAGCTCCGTTTTCCTTTAAAATATAGATACATTGATAAAAGAAAA
>NZ_JACJKU010000157.1 GCF_016901675.1 Limosilactobacillus coleohominis | reverse complement strand
ATTAAGCAATCTTGTTGTTTTCCATTCCCCAAATAAAGCAAGCTAGTTCTCTAGCAACAGCGATAATCGCAACGTTTCTAGGTTTACCGGCATGAAGCATTCGTTCATATCTCTTGTGAAGCCGTTTAACCGCTCGATCGGCGTACCTAATTACTTTTCCTGATTGACCGTTTTGACGGGCTTTTAGTTTTTTAGATTTTTTGCTTGGCTCACCACGTACTAATCCCTGCACACACTCAACTAAGGTCGTCCTAATAGTCGAATTACCTTGTTTAGTAATTCGACCCAAACTAACCTTATTCCCGCTGGAATGTTCACTAGGAGTTAACCCAAGGTAGGCAGTGTAAGCCTTAGCGTTAGGAAACCTAGTGAAGTCCGACGTTTCTACATGAATCGTCATGGCAGCGGTGGTATCAATACCCTTGAAGCAGCGTAACTTAGCTATTGGTTCTTGGTAACGTTTCTGGTGCGAAAGTTCTTCTAATTGACTGTTAAGTCGGTCAATTTTATCGGTAAGTTCATGGTAGTAAACGATATATTCATCTAAAATTACTCTTTTTAATTTGGATAATTGTAGTTGTTCTAACCACTTCAGGTATAGACTTGTCCATGGAGTCCGAGTAAAGCGGAAGCCATTACGAAGAACGAAAGACCGAATACGTTGTTTAGTCTGCTTAAGGTCTTTCTTTAATGACTTAATTAACCGAATAAATTCCTTAACGTTATCGTCTTCCTGATCTGGAACATAGACCGCTTTATAGGTTCCGGCGGCTAAGTTATGTGCAATCATTTGGGCATCTTGATGATCATTTTTAACCATCTGATGCTTAGCGTTACTGTACATCGTTGATGGTGCTAAAATAACACATTCGAAACCGAGTTCTATTAATCGATTGTAAAGAGAGTATCCCCAGATACCCGCTTCATACCCAAGAACAATTTGAGTTTCGTCCGTTTGTGGTAGTTGAGAAGTAAACTTAACTACATTCTGGATATCCGCAGTACATTTAGTTTCGCGAATAATTTCACCATTAAGGGCGTCCAAAGCACATAAACTAAAAGAGTCTTGATGGACATCCATACCAACATAAATTACACTAGACATAAGAGTGACCTCCTTAATTGTTTAGGGT
>NZ_JACJKU010000156.1 GCF_016901675.1 Limosilactobacillus coleohominis | reverse complement strand
TGTACATAGAAGTTGGTCTAAATTGATCAACTTAATTTTTTGAAAGAAAGAGAGTGTTTCTATGTCAAAGAATCATCAAAAGGTTGTTCTTGTTGGAGACGGTGCTGTAGGTTCAAGTTATGCCTTCGCTATGGCTCAACAAGGAATTGCTGAAGAATTTGCAATTGTTGATATCATTAAGGATCGGACTAAGGGTGACGCATTAGATCTTGAAGATGCTACCCCATTCACTGCTCCAAAGATCTTCTATTCTGCTGATTATGACACTTGCAAGGACGCAGATCTTGTTGTAATTACAGCTGGTGCTCCTCAAAAACCAGGTGAAACTCGTTTACAATTGGTTGATAAGAACTTAAAGATTATCAAGTCTGTTGTAGAACCAATTGTTAAGTCTGGCTTTGATGGCATCTTCTTAGTTGCTGCCAACCCAGTTGATGTTCTTACTTACGCTGTTCAAAAGCTATCTGGTTTCCCACGGAACAAGGTTGTTGGTTCTGGTACTTCACTTGACTCAGCACGTCTTCGTGTTGCTTTAGGTAAGCTCTTTGACGTTAGCCCAGTTGATGTTCAAGCTAACATGATGGCTGAACACGGTGACTCCGAATTTGCAGCTTACTCTAGTGCAAACATCGGTGGTGTTCCTGTTTTGGAACTCGCTAAAGAAAAGGGTATTTCAATGGACGAACTGCTCAAGATCGAAGACGATGTTCGTAAGAAGGCTTACCAAATTATCGACTTAAAGGGTGCTACATTCTATGGTGTTGCTACTGCTTTAACACGGATTTCTCGTGCTATCCTTCATGACGAAAACGCCGTTCTCCCAATTGGTGCTCCATTAAATGGCGAATATGGCTTGAAGGACATTTACATTGGTACTCCTGCTGTTGTTAACGCTAATGGTGTTGCTCAAGTATTAGAAGTACCATTGGATGAACGTGAAGAAAAAGCTATGACTGATTCTGCCAAGACTTTGGAAGAAGTTGCTAAGAATGGTATGGCAAAACTTCAAGGTAACGCCTAAGTAATATACTTAATAGGTTCTTTGTCAATCGGTACTGATAATAAAATTTACAGTTCAAGCAGTCATTTTGCTTGGGCTGTTTTTTGTTTTGCAATTAGAACTAACTGTTAAGTGAGAGTTTTT
>NZ_JACJKU010000155.1 GCF_016901675.1 Limosilactobacillus coleohominis | reverse complement strand
CAGTAATGGTTCCTTGCCAAATTTTGCATAAATACCCACCCATATTTGAAAACTAAGTTCGTCGATCCCGTATTTTTGCCTAATAAATCCTTTACTATCATTACCATTGACATACTCTTCGACAGCCTTAATCTTAATGTTTACGCTAATTTTAGTCATAAAAATACCCCCAAAGTCGATTTCCAACTTTGGGGGTACGCTTCAAGCCTTTTTATTCATTGCAATTATTTAGTTGAACTGTCCAGTTACTGGATCCATTTTTTGAACTTGGTTATTATTAGCGTTGTAGTTATACAGACCACTCAAGTTTGAAATATTTTGATCTTGGTTCTTGCCAGTATTGCGAATTTCCACTTGGTATTGACCATTACCCTTGTTTGATACAAAGTATTGGTCACCTTCATGGTGTTGAACACCACTTGCAGCAAAGAAGTTAGTCAACACATCAGTTGATTGCTTGTTAGCATTTACACTAGTCTTCTTTGATTGAGATGATGCAACAGCACTTTGATGTGCAACAGCAGAGTTGTTAGCACTATTTTTAACTGAAGAATAACTTGTTGAACTAGTAGCTGCATTTTGTGACGCAACACTTTGACCTGCTTCAGTAACTTTTGATGTTGCATTTGATGAATTTAATACTGAAGAACTAGCACTAGCCTTTTTGCTTGATGTCTTGTGAGCTTTCTTAACAACTTTTGCGGAAGTAGCATCGTGGTTTGTTGAGGTCGTACTACTTGATGCGCAGCCCCCTAATAAAAATGCTGACATCAATAAAACCGTTCCAGTTAAAACCTTTTGTTGTACGTTTTTCATAATCATAACCCCCTCAACCGAATATTTTATTTAAAGTTATCTTTAATTGATTACGACTATATTGTAACGCACATGTAACAATTTTGAAATATTTTTAAGACGTTTGTAAAAAAATATTCCAGATTTGATGGTGATGTACTGATATATCAGCCTTTAAGAATTATTAAGATTACTTTAAGCTACAACTATTTCAAATTTAAAGTAACCATCGTGATATAAGAATCCCGAAATGTCAATTTAAATTAGAAAAATGTTGAAAGCTGTTCATCTGTGACGTGACTTAGGAATACTTCAAGTGGTGTGCGGTAGTGAAGTGACTTCCGTGGAAT
>NZ_JACJKU010000154.1 GCF_016901675.1 Limosilactobacillus coleohominis | reverse complement strand
TGATGGCTTGAAGGATACACCTGTTCCCATGCCGAACACAGAAGTTAAGCTTCAACGCGCCAAAAGTAGTTGGGGGATCGCTCCCTGCGAGGATAGGACGTTGCCACGCTTTATGGAGGATTAGCTCAGTTGGGAGAGCATCTGCCTTACAAGCAGGAGGTCACAGGTTCGAGCCCTGTATCCTCCATTGAGTTGAAAAACTCATGAGCCGTTAGCTCAGTTGGTAGAGCATCTGACTTTTAATCAGAGGGTCGGCGGTTCGAACCCGCCACGGCTCATTACAATTTGCCGACTTAGCTCAGTTGGCTAGAGCACCTGTCTTGTAAACAGGGGGTCGGAGGTTCGAGTCCTCTAGTCGGCATTAACTAAATATTTTGCGGAAGTAGTTCAGTGGTAGAACATCACCTTGCCATGGTGGGGGTCGCGGGTTCGAATCCCGTCTTCCGCTTTGCCAATTCCATCTTTGTTTTATTATTATGCCGGGGTGGCGGAATTGGCAGACGCACAGGACTTAAAATCCTGCGGTCAGTGATGACCGTACGGGTTCGACCCCCGTCCTCGGCATTATCTTGCACCCATAGCGCAATTGGATAGAGTGTCTGACTACGAATCAGAAGGTTGCAGGTTCGACTCCTGCTGGGTGCATTTTTTCGGAAAGTAGCTCAGCTTGGTAGAGCACCTGGTTTGGGACCAGGGGGTCGCAGGTTCGAATCCTGTCTTTCCGATTTATAGTAAAATATACTATAACTTAATTCGCGGTGTAGCTCAGCTGGCTAGAGCGTCCGGTTCATACCCGGGAGGTCGTGGGTTCGATTCCCTCCGCCGCGATTTGGGTGGTTGTTTTGGACCTTTAGCTCAGTTGGTTAGAGCAAGCGGCTCATAACCGCCCGGTCGTAGGTTCGAGTCCTACAAGGTCCATTTACCGTAAGGTAAATGATTACATTATTATGGAGGATTACCCAAGTGGCTGAAGGGGGCGGTCTTGAAAACCGCTAGGCCGGGCAACCGACGCAAGAGTTCGAATCTCTTATCCTCCTTTTATTATCGCGGGGTAGAGCAGTCTGGTAGCTCGTCGGGCTCATAACCCGGAGGTCGTTGGTTCAAATCCAGCCCCCGCAATTTTGGTCCGTTGGTCTAGTTGGTTT
>NZ_JACJKU010000153.1 GCF_016901675.1 Limosilactobacillus coleohominis | reverse complement strand
TATCGTAAGGCCTTCTACCAAGAGATATCACAGCTCCATCAACCAATAATCAATTGGTCAGTATTATTTATTTGAGTCCAGTGGCTAACTTATTCTTGAAATTTAGGATTTTATTAACATCTACTCTTATTGCTTAAATTTCATAAGCATACTATACTAAATAGAATTAATTTAATCTTGAGGAATATATTATGATTTTAAAAATAATTTTAGCAATTGTTTTTGCCGCTATTGTCTGGCTAGCCTTTGAAATTATTTTCCATGCCCGTAAAGACCCTACTAGTCGTGTCTTTAAATTTAATATTATTGGGTTCTTTATCGGCTTACTCAGCGACTTTGGTGACACACTTGGGATTGGTAATTTTGGTACTACCACTCCTTTATACAGAGTAACTAAATTTATGCCTGACGAACGTTATCTACCTGGAACCTTGAATGCCATCCAAGCAATTCCTACCATGACTGAATCATTCTTTTTCCTTACAGCAGTGCCAGTTGAATTAGGAACACTAATTCCCATGGTGATTGCTGCTGTGGTAGGAGCTTACTCTGGTAGTAGAATTGTTGTCCACTGGGAAACAGCTCTTATTCAAAAGGTCATGGCATTTGCATTAACGATTACTTCTTTGTTAATGTTAGCTAACAAAATGGGCTGGATCGGATTAATTGCCACTAATAATAGTGCGTATGGTTTGCATGGCTGGCCTTTAGTAATCGGCATTGTTGGTAATTTTATTCTTGGTGTATTAATGACTGCTGGTGTTGGCCTTTATGCTCCTTGTATGGTGCTTGTTTACCTGCTTGGAATGAAACCAATTGCAGCATTCCCAATTATGATGCTTTCTTGTGCATTATTAATGCCAGTGGCTAGTTTTAACTTCATTCGCGAAGGTCGGGTTTCTTATCGTGGCGTTTTTGGATTCCTAATTGGTGGAATTCTGGGTGTTTATATTGCTGCTACATTTGTTAAGAGTTTGCCAATGCGGGTGCTAACATGGTTAATCGTAATTGTTTGTTTATGGACTGCGTACCAGCTTTATCGTTCATCCATTATCAATCGGAAATCATAAAATAACATAGCAATATAAAAAGGCTCTTTGTCAAATCCTGTTGATAGGTAAGAATCAGGTTATGCAACCTGGTTCTTTTTTTGTGCCATTTGACGATAATAAATGCGGTAGACCATATGATCAAAATTA
>NZ_JACJKU010000152.1 GCF_016901675.1 Limosilactobacillus coleohominis | reverse complement strand
CGATTTCATTGTAACAGAGGTTTACCTCTGTTTTTTTGTTTAAAACACAAAAATGGCATTGGTATAGAGATGAAAAATCTCTAACCAACACCATTTGGTGTAGAACCTATATTTTCTAAAGTTTTGTGATTATCTTATCGTCAGTTTTTTCCTTATATTCATCGATCAGATATGCATAGACTTCACTAGTTGTTGTCGTATTTGAATGACCAAGTCGCTTACTAATTGCATAGATATCAATTCCATTGGCTAAAAGAGAGCAACATGTGAGTGACGCAAACTGTGAAGGTGGAAATTTTCACGATGAATCTTTAGCTTTTTTGTATAATTAGAAATAGATTTATAACCTAGCCAAATGACCTTAAGTTATATAAAGTGCGCACTTTTGGCGCACTGCCTTTAATTTTCAATTCAGAATCTAAAATAAATTTTTAATGTGGTTAGTGAATGATATGTTAATTGAACCAGTTTAACAACTAAATTTAATTAGTTTTTATTTGACTGTTCTTCAAGTAGTTTTTCAATTCTCGCTAGTTTTATATTTAACTCATGGTTTTCTTTGCGGATTGCCTGAAGTTTTTCATCCCAGTCATCAGTTTGCTGATTATTGAAGAAATTTGTAATACTACTGGTTAATAATCCTACAAAGCCAATTCCAAAAAACATAATTAAGATTGCGGCAAACCGACCAAGCGGAGTAGTAGGTGAGATGTCTCCATAACCGACGGTTGTTGCTGTTGTAATGGACCACCAGAGAGCATTAGAAAAAGTAACTTTTTCAGAAATGCTGTATAAACAGGCAGCTATTAATAATACCGCTAAAGATAAGTAGAAATAATAGATTAAACCATTAGTTTTAACAAAGTCTTTGAGCCGTCCAGTGAGTCCTACTAACCGAACTAGTCTTAATAGTCGGGCTAATCTAGCTAATCGTGTAATTCGGAAAAATGTAAAAAATCCCGCAACTGGAATAATCGATAAGAGGTCGAAAATGTGAGATTTAACAAATTCGATTTTGTTGACTGATAATATTAATCTAATCAGGTAGTCTATTGTAAATAAGATTAAAATCAAGTTATCAACCATCATATATGGATCTTTGTTAATAGAAATCATCTTGGCATAATCTAGGACAATCATCAGGATTGAAATGATTGCCAAAATACTCATTAACCATTCATAGAGGAGACTCAGTTGCTTAGTCTTAAAA
>NZ_JACJKU010000151.1 GCF_016901675.1 Limosilactobacillus coleohominis | reverse complement strand
GTGCCCATTAAGGTCCTTCTTTCTAATGGAATGTTGAGGTAACACCATTAAAGACCTTGATGGGTTTTTCTGTCCACTTAAATGTTCAACTTAAATTTTACAATCTGCCTTTTACAAATAAAAATCCTGTTGTAGATTACCATAAGGTAATCCATCAACAGGATTTAATATAGAGCCTTTTTTGGTCACTATTAACGTTAACCAATTTTCTTAATTAATTCTCGATTATCTACTGCAATTGCAACATCCAAGGCAATTTGCAAGGAACTTTTGGCAGCCTGTCGTTGTCCACCAACTAATTGCGCTTGACCAATTAAATAATAATAGTTATCTAAAAGGAAGAAAGACTCATTATCACGGCAAATTTGAATTCCTCGCTTAGCGACTTCAATAGCTTCTTTCCATTGTTTTAACTCAATATACAATTCAGCAATATTACGGTAGATCACTTGCCATTGCCGTTGACCACCAGTCATTTGCTTTTCATCAATTAAGCTAACCGCTCTTTGAACGAATTTCAATGCACGAGCTTTGTTACCTAATCGTTCATAAGCCATTGCCATTCCAACAGTTGTCAAAGCCCAGTAAATATTAGCGCTCATTGTTGAAAATTGAGTCAAAATTAATTCGAAATTAAAAATGGCGTCGTCCATTTGGTTATTTTCAACTTGATACATTCCGATAAGATAATAATATCGTTGTTTATCAAACTCATTACCTAAGCTCTTAACTTTAATCTTTGACAAAAGACGCTTAGCTTCTGGATAATTTCCACGAATAATTGCTGTGTCGATTTGATCAAAAATGATGGTCATTGAATTATCATCATCTTCTACAATATCGCTCACTTCAATATCAAGGCGCGCACAAATTGCCGTTAGGATATTCATCTTAGGGATACGATTTTGTTTTTCCATCAAACTAATTGTAGCCTGGGTACAAATACCAACTGAAAGAGCCGTTTGCGATAATCCTCGTTTTCGTCGAACATTTCGTAACTTTTCACCATTTAATTTCATAATATCTCTTCCTTACATTAAAGAATTTTAACTTATCCTTTGATATTTAATTTATATTCAGCTTATCAATGAATATTCATAAAAACGACTAGTATTTAATCTATCACATATAATTATAGCATTAATTATTTCTAATTTTATAACTTTACACGTAATTTGTTAAGACTTGTTGCAGAATTAATCATATTATCTATCAAATAT
>NZ_JACJKU010000016.1 GCF_016901675.1 Limosilactobacillus coleohominis | reverse complement strand
TGAGCTTTTCGACGGACCATTAACCTGTAGGTAACCAATCCACGTATAACAGAGTGGTTAACTGTCGAGAGACTATGTTTCTGAGATTTTCCCATGGGAATAAAAACGATTAGTGCCAAGTTTTTGCTTGACAATGGTCACTTCATAACAGCGTGACAGAAGTCGTTTACGACCTCGTTTTCACGCCCCCGCAAGCAACAATAGGGGCCTAGCGTTCGGTTTGCCGAATGCTAGGCCCCATTGTTGTACTGCGCTGTTCGTATTTAATGATTGTAGTCTGACTAATGACACAGCCCGAATTTTTATTCCTTATAAGGGATTTCATTAAAACGATGCCCTACTTCAGTAATATGCAATTGACCATGAAATTGATTGTTTAAATTATCAATTACTGAAGTAATATCATCATCATTGACAAAAATATTAGTTGTAACCTGGACGCCATATTCTTCATTAGCAATTTCAATCTGTTGCTCTTTTAAAAAGTATAAAAGCTGGTCATGGAGATTATAGGGCACCTTAATCTGTAAAATTGCTTGTTTAACACGTTGAACAAGCCCAGCTTCATGAAGCGCCTCAGAAGTGACATTACTGTAAGCCCTGATTAAGCCACCGGCTCCTAGCTTAATTCCACCAAAGTACCTAGTAACAACTGCGCATACATCATGAACATGGGTAAGTTGCAATGATTCAAGAATTGGTACTCCGGCAGTCCCGCTTGGTTCACCATTATCACTTTCACGCTGAATATGATCATCATCACCAACCATATAGGCAAAGCAGTTATGGTTAGCTTTTCGATTAGCGTTGCTAACTTGCTTAATAAATTGCTTGGCATCATCTTCAGAGTGAATTCTGGATAGAGAGCAAATAAATCGTGATTTTTTAATCACAATTTCATGACTAACGTTGTTGCTAATAGTTAAGTACACTTTTTTATTCATTTTGCTATTCCTTAATTAAAATGATTAATTTTCTCGTCTTTAAAATGGGGAGGAAATTTATGGATATTACTTTATTATATGGACGACGGGAATTGCACCCCATTATAGATCAGTCTGCAAAGATACCACCTTGCGTACAATTACTGCCAACAATGGAAGTGGGTCATCATGTGCGTTGTTTAAGATGTAATTCCTTACATTATTCTGCAAAGGTTCAATTACCGCGTGACCAATATTACTGTCCAACCTGTATTAACTTAGGACGAGTATCAACCTTAGATCAATTTTATCACGTCCCAGAACCAAATGAATTTGAATCACTTACATCTCCATTAACATGGTGTGGCAAATTATCTCCGCTTCAGGAGAAAATTTCTAATGAGGTGCGAATCAGCATGAAGCATCATGAAAGAAGGCTGCTGTGGGCAGTTACTGGTGCTGGTAAAACAGAAATGATTTTTTCGACTATTGAACAAGCAATCCAAAATCGTGAACGAATTTGCATTGCATCTCCTCGTGTAGATGTTTGTTTAGAACTTTTTCCGAGATTACAAGCAGCTTTTAAGAGCGTTGAGATGGTGTTGCTTCACGGAAAACAGGACGAGCCGTATCGCTACTGCCAGGTAACTGTTTGTACAACGCATCAATTATTACGATTTTATCATGCGTTTGATTTGTTAATTGTAGATGAAGTTGACTCCTTTCCATATGCAGCTAACCAACAATTGATTTTTGCTACTGAACAAGCAAAAAAAGAAGATGGTGGCCTGTTAATGATGACGGCGACTCCCGGTGAATTATTAACTAGAGCGGTAAAGACTGGTAAATTAAAGGTTAGTTATTTGCCTTTACGTTATCATGGACATTTATTGCCGACCATTCAGCGCTTGCGGATTAATAATCAATGGCAACAGAAATTAGGGCAAGGAAAGTTCCCGTTAATTATCAAAAAATTGATCCAAAAGCGATTACAGCAAAAACAGCGTTTTTTATTATTCGTACCGCGGATTGATGATCTTCCCAAGATATCTAAAATCTTAAAACATGAGGTTAGTCAGGCACGTTTTACAACAGTACACGCAACTGATGAGAACCGTCTGCAAAAAGTGCAACGAATGCGTGATGACGAGTATGATTTTTTAGTTACGACCACCATTTTGGAAAGGGGAGTAACTTTTCCAGAGATTGATGTTGGTGTAATTGGGGCGGATGATGATGTTTTTTCTAGTTCGGCATTGGTGTAAATTGCCGGACGAGTTGGTCGTTCTAGCAATCGACCAACTGGATCAGTAACATTCTTTATTAACGAAAATTCACGGAACGTTCAATTAGCAGTTAAACAAATTGGTTATATGAATCGATTAGGAAAGAGGCTGATTTAATGGAGTGTCTTCTGTGCGGGACAATTATCAATTGGCAACCGACACTTTGGGATTTGCTTTGTTTTAAAAAATTAACCCCGCCACGGGTCTGTGCACGTTGCAGTCAGTCTTTTACAAAAATCGGCAATGCGGACCGGTGTCGGGGATGTGGTCGGCAAAGAGGAAACCTGTGTGAAGATTGTCAACGTTGGCAACAAAAACTCGGATGGATAATTCATAATCAAAGTTTGTTTGAATATAATGATGCAATGAAGGATTACATGCAAAGGTATAAATTTATGGGGGATTATCGGCTCCGTCAAGTGTTTAGTCATGAACTAACCACTTTAGTTTGCCAACAAAACGCTGATTTAATAATTCCAATTCCTATTAATCAGCATACTTGGCAAACAAGGGGATTCAATCAGGTTACAGCAATGCTTGATTGTCGTTATTCTGTGGACATTATTGGTACTAAAGCAGGCAATAAGGAAGTTTTTCAGTCTCAAAAGGGAAGACAGCAACGGCTCAGAACTAGTCAACCTTTTGTACTGCTAAATAAGGACGAAATTTGTCAAAAAAGTATTTTATTAGTAGACGATGTTTATACTACCGGTAGGACAATCTACCATGCAGCAACGTTATGTTATCAGGCCGGATGTCGATCTATTAAAAGTATTACGTTAGCAAGTTAAAAATTTTTAAATACGCTCCAGAATAAATTGTTTATTAGGGTAAATCAAACTATAATATAGTTAAGGATATGAGAAGAGTGGTCCTTCTGATATTCAGAACAAGCCCGGTCGCTTGTACTGAAAGGAGTAAAGTACAATGTTAAAATTCAATATTCGTGGAGAAAATGTTGACCTCACTGATGCCATTCGTGACTATGTAGAAAAGCGGATTAGCAAGATCAGCAAGTTCCTTGAAGACAATGTTGATGCTACTGCTCACGTAAACTTGAAGGTTTACAAGAACAAGACTTACAAAGTTGAAGTTACCATTCCTCTTCCTTACTTAACTTTGCGAGCAGAAGAAACATCTAACGATATGTACGCAAGCATCGATTTAGTTACTGACAAATTGGAACGGCAAATTCGTAAGTACAAGACGAAGGTAAACCGTAAGTCACGTGAAAAGGGCCTGAAGAACATGGAATTTGTTCCGGGTGATGATAGTGATGACACAGATGCATTAAAGATTGTGCGTACCAAGGAAATTTCTTTGAAGCCAATGGACTCTGAAGAAGCGGTTCTGCAAATGGATATGCTTGGTCATGATTTCTTCATTTTCCAAGATGCAGATACTAATGGTACGAGTGTTGTTTACCGTCGTAAAGATGGTCGTTATGGTTTAATCGAAATCAACTAAACTAACTTGTAGAAACATGTTTTAAGAGGGAGTTGGAGCGATCCAACTCTTTTTAATTTGTCCTATTATAAAAGTTTCCATCAGTACTTTTACATGGTACAATGGGTTGTATATATCATTACCGTGGTGTTCTGTGCATAAAAATATGTAACAGCGAGAATTGATTATGATTCTTTCATGAACAACGAACACCATCAAAAAAACATGAAAGAAAGGACACTTCTATGGCAAACATACTTAGAAAGTGGATTGAGAGTGATCGCCGTGAATTGAGGCGGATTAACAAAATAGCTAACAAAGTTGAAAGCTATGCTGACGAAATGAGTAAATTGACCGATGATGAACTTCAGGCCAAGACTCCAGAACTGAAACAAAAACTCAAAAATGGTTCAACGCTCGACCAACTATTACCAGAAGCCTTTGCGGTAGCTCGTGAAGGGGCAAAACGTGTTCTAGGTTTATATCCATTCCATGTTCAGATTATGGGTGGGATTGTCCTTCACGAAGGAAATATTGCTGAAATGAAAACTGGTGAAGGGAAGACGTTAACTGCCACAATGCCAGTTTATTTAAATGCTTTAAGTGGCAAGGGCGTTCATGTTATCACCGTTAATGAGTACCTTTCACAACGTGATGCTGAGGAAATGGGAAAGTTATATAAGTGGTTAGGATGCACCGTTGGAGTTAACGGAGCCGAAAAGACTCCCGAAGAAAAACGGGCTGCTTATCAATGTGACATCATGTACTCGACCAATAGTGAAATTGGTTTTGACTATTTACGTGATAACATGGCGGTTTATAAGGAAGACCAAGTACAAAGAGGATTAAATTATTGTATTGTCGATGAGGTTGACTCGATTTTGATTGATGAAGCGCGGACGCCTTTAATCATTTCAGGACCGGGGACAGGAACTTCAAAGCTTTACAAACAGACCGATAAATTCGTTAAGCAGCTAAAGAAGGATGACGATTACAAGATTGACTTGGAATCTAAGACCGTTTCTTTGACTGATGAGGGAATTAAGAAGGCTGAAAAATACTTTAATTTGGAGAACCTTTATAACCCAGAAAACACCGCGCTAACGCACCACCTGGATCAAGCGCTTCGTGCTAACTACATCATGCTCCGTGATAAGGATTATGTGGTTTCTGATGGAGAAGTCTTAATTGTTGATTCATTTACCGGACGGGTAATGCAAGGACGGCGGTTCTCTGACGGATTACACCAAGCAATTGAAGCTAAGGAAGGTGTTGAAATCCAAGAAGAGAACAAGACGATGGCCAACATCACTTATCAGAACTTGTTCCGGATGTATAACAAGCTTTCCGGGATGACTGGGACGGCCCGGACCGAAATGGAAGAATTCCGTGAAATTTACAACATGGAAGTAATTACCATTCCTACAAACCGTCCGGTAGCCAGAAAGGATGAACCAGATTTACTATATCCTACATTGGATAGTAAGTTCTCGGCAGTTGTAAAACGGATCAAAAAGTTACATGATAAGGGCCAACCAATCTTAGTAGGGACTGTAGCTGTTGAAACGTCTGAACACTTGTCCCACTTACTGGATCAAGCCCACATTCCTCATGTTGTTTTAAATGCGAAGAACCATAAAAAGGAAGCCGACATCATTAAGAATGCCGGACAAGTTGGTGCAGTTACAATTGCTACTAACATGGCCGGACGGGGAACTGATATTAAATTAGGCCCTGGTGTTAAGGAGCTTGGTGGACTAGCAGTCATTGGTACTGAACGTCACGAATCGCGGCGGATTGATAATCAGCTACGGGGGAGATCTGGTCGACAGGGAGACCCAGGCCTTTCACAGTTCTACCTATCCCTTGAAGATGATTTGATGCGGCGCTTCGGTGGTGACCGTATTAAGGCCTTTTTAGACCGGATGAAGGTTGAAGGCGACGATGCTGTTATTAAGAGTCGGTTCTTAACTCACCAAGTTGAATCTGCTCAAAAGCGGGTTGAAGGTAATAACTATGATTCCCGTAAGAACGTTCTTCAATATGATGATGTAATGCGTGAACAGCGTGAAATTATTTATAAGGAACGCCAGCAAGTCATTACTGAAAGTAAATCTTTAAAGTGGGTTCTAATGCCAATGGTAAAGCGGACCATTCAACGCGAAGTCGACCAACATACACTTGGTGATCAAAAGGATTGGAAACTGCAAGAGATTGTTGATTTTGCAGGAGAAGTACTCGTAAACCCTGATAGCATTAGTGTTAATGATTTGGAAGGCAAGAACCAACAGGAAATTGTTGATTACTTAATGAGTCTTGCTGAAGGGGTATATAAGGATAAGCAGCGTCAACTGTATGATGCAGATCAAATGCTTGAATTTGAAAAGGTAGTTATTTTACGTGTGGTTGATGCCCACTGGACAGACCATATTGATGTAATGGATCAATTCCGTCAATCTGTTGGATTGCGTGGTTATGGACAATTGAATCCATTGGTAGAATACCAAACAGCTGGTTACCATATGTTTGAACAAATGATTGCCGATATTGAATACGAAGCAACACGACTCTTTATGAAGTCTGAAATTCGGCAAAACGTTACCCGATAATAGGTAAGGTTGTTAAAATATAAAGCAGCAGTACCTTGTGGGCTGCTGCTTTTTGTATTAAGGAGACGAGATTGTGGAATTAACAGATATTAATAAAAAAATTGCAGATATGCAGACAGAAGTTACGCACTTCGGGAGGTCTCTTTGACCTTGATGCATTAAATGAACGGATTGCGGAAAACGAACAGCGAATGGCAGAGCCTGACTTTTGGAATGATAGTGAAAAAGCGCAAAAATTGATTAATGATAATAACCAATTAAAAGAAAGACGGGACACATTTACTCACCTTCGAGATCAGCTAGATGAACTAGCAACTTCTGTAGAGTTGCTTAAAGAGATGCCCGATGATGATCTGGAACAAGATTTACATCAAAAGTTACCAGTCGTTGAAAAGGAATTGCATGAATACCGGTTGAGTCAGTTATTAAGTGGTCAATACGATGCTAATAATGCAATTTTGGAAATTCATCCAGGAGCTGGTGGTACGGAAGCACAAGACTGGGGTGAGATGCTTTTGAGGATGTATATCCGTTGGGCTGAGCAACATCATTTTGAGGTTGAGACGGCATCATATGAAGCTGGTGAAGAAGCCGGTATCAAAAGTGTCACCCTCCTCATTAAGGGACATAATGCATTTGGCTACTTACACCCAGAAAAAGGGGTGCACAGACTAGTCCGCATTTCTCCGTTTGATGCTGCCGGAAGGCGACATACTTCCTTTGCATCTGTCGATGTAATGCCGGAATTAGATGAAAGTGTGGAGATCGATATTGACCCATCCGATTTGCGTGTTGATACCTTTCGGTCTAGTGGTGCTGGTGGTCAGCATATCAACAAAACTGAATCAGCTGTTCGAATCACCCACTTGCCAACAGGGATTGTTACTTCTTCTCAAGCAGAAAGATCCCAGTTACAAAACCGGGTTACCGCGATGAATATGTTAAAGTCAAAGTTATATGAGCTTGAACAGGAAAAACAAGCCAAGCATCGCGCTGAACTGGAAGGTGAACAACTAGATATTGGTTGGGGATCGCAAATTAGATCGTATGTCTTTCACCCATATACTTTGGTTAAAGATAATCGAACTGGTTATGAAATCCATGATGGTCAAGCAGTCATGGATGGCGACCTTGATCCATTTATTGATGCGTATCTGCAATGGCAACTAAGTCAAAAAAATCCTGATTGATAGCAAAATTATCGTGAGTTAATATTAATCTAAAAGAAGGGATGGCGATTAGATGCGGAAACGAGAGAATCTAAGAAAAAAGCTAACTAAATCTTCTAGTAATAGAGTGATTGCGGGAGTTTTAGGCGGATTTGGTGAGTATTTAAATGTGAAACCCAATACATTACGCATCATTTATTTAATCATTACCGCACTAACCTCGTTTATTCCAGGAATTGTGATTTACTTAATGTTAGCTGTATTGATGCCTGATGACCCCCACCGGGCCACTCCTTGGCGTAATTTATTCAATTCGTTAAATCAGGCTCATCAACATCAAAGTGAGCAAACTCGGAAGGAATTGCATAATGTTGAAGAGACTGATATCAAAAAGGAGTAAACATGCGAGGATATTTTAAAAGTGTAATTATTAACACCGTTTTATTTATCGCTATAGCAGGGTTGCTGAGAAATTCTGGTACATTTTATGTTGCGAGTGTTGGTGTTGCACTTGTAGCCAGTCTGGTTTTAGGAATTTTAAATACACTCGTTAAACCAATTTTGTTCTTACTGTCCTTGCCGATTAATTTTTTAACGTTAGGATTATTCAGTATTGTTATCAATGGTTTGATGTTGCAATTGACATCTATGGTGGTTGGAGCGGATGTGTTTAATTTTTCGTCATTTGGAATGGCAATGGTGGTCGCTATTATCATGTCAATTTGTAACGTGATTATTACACGCCATTTTGAAGAGCCCAACTAGGAGAGCTGGATTAATAGGAGATTAGAATGGAACAAACAGATACAGTTACGGTTAAAGAGTTAGTCCAAAATGCACGGCTAAAAGTCCTTCAGGGTGCTGATTATTTAGATCGTCCAATTGTGACTAGTGATATTTGTCGACCAGCGTTGGAATTTGCTGGTTACTTCACACACTATCCGGCAATGCGAATTCAGTTATTAGGAATTACTGAAACTTCATTTGCCCAAGAATTAACACACGAGAAGAGAAAAAATTATTTAGAGCGGATGTGTCAACCGCAAACACCATGTTTTGTTGTATCAACTGATCTGCCAGTGATGAGTGAGTTGCAAAAGGCGGCAGCTGATGCTCATATTCCTATTTTAGGAACTCATTTAACTTCTTCGCGAGTTTTAGGGAATATGACTTCCTATTTGGTTAGTCGGTTAGCAAAAAGACAGTCAATCCACGGTGTTTTGGTTGATATTAGTGGTGTCGGAGTCCTGATTACTGGAGACTCAGGAGTTGGTAAGAGTGAAACAGCTCTGGAGTTAGTTCGTCGTGGCCACCGGCTAGTTGCTGATGATCGTGTTGAAGTGTATGCACGGGATGAACAAACACTGGTTGGTTCAGCACCCGCAATTTTACAACACCTGATGGAAATTCGTGGAATTGGCATTATTGATGTGATGACGCTATATGGAACTGGATCCATAATGCCTGAAGATACGATTGACTTTATCGTTCACCTGGAAACTTGGACACCTGATACGCAATTTGATCGACTGGGAGACCGGGGCGACAAGCAAATCATTCAAGATGTTGCTGTACCAAAAGTATCCGTTCCTGTGAAAACTGGACGTAATTTGGCAATTATTATTGAATCAGCCGCGATGAACTTCCGTGCCAACACAATGGGTTATGATGCTACTAAGACATTTGATGATAATTTGAATAAGCTCATCAAAAAGAATTCGATTGAAGATGAGAAGGGTAATCAGAAAGCATGATAAATATTGCAGCTCTTAACCCCATTGCCGTGCATTGGGGACCATTTCAAATCCATTGGTATGGTGTCATTATTGCTACTGGAGTGATACTGGCATTGATTATGTCAGTCCGTGAAGGACGACGGCGCGGTATTCCAGAGGATGATTTTTATGATTATCTGCTCTGGGCTTTACCGATTGCGATTATTTGCGCAAGAATTTATTACGTGGTATTTCAGTGGCCATATTATTCTGTCCATCCAGACGAAATTATTGCCATTTGGGATGGTGGAATCGCAATTTATGGAGCCATTTTAGGTGGCTTTGCAGTAATGTATTTTTTCTGCAAACATCACCAAATTAAAATGTGGACGATGCTTGATATTGTTTCCCCAGCAGTTATTATGGCTCAAGGGATTGGCCGTTGGGGTAACTTTATGAATCAGGAGGCATTTGGTAAAATTACCACTAAGGCCTACTTACAGTCGCAACATCTTCCTGAATGGATCATTCAGCAAATGAATATTCAAGGCTCTTATCGAATTCCCACATTCTTGTACGAGTCATTGTGGGATTTGACAGGATTTGTATTATTACTATTAATCCGTCATCGTCCACATTTTTTGAAGCAGGGAGAGGTATTTTTATCCTATGTTGCTTGGTATGCGGCTGGACGTTTCGTTATTGAAGGAATGCGGACTGACAGCTTAATGTTGGGGCCAATTCGGGTTTCCCAATTATTGTCAGTAATATTTTTTGTTGGTGCTCTTGTCATTTGGATATGGCGAAGGTACCATCAAGGATCAAAGTTGCCATGGTATATTAATTAAAAGAGGTATTAAATAATGGGTGAAAAAGTTGCAGTTCTTGGTGCAGGTTCCTGGGGTAGCATTCTAGCTAACCTGCTTGTTGAAAATGGTCATGATGTTAAACTGTGGTCACGTGATCCTGAACAAGTTGAAGCGCTCAATGAGTGGCACATTAATCCACAATACATGAAAGATTTCAAATATAATAAAAAGCTGATTGCTACAAATGACATGGAAGATGCAGTAAATGGTGCAAAGTATGTCTTAGTTGTAATCCCAACAAAGGGATTACGAGATGTAGCTGGTAAATTAAATAAGGTACTAGAAAAGCAAGATAGTACTCCGCTGATCATTCATGCTACAAAGGGCTTGGAACAGGATACTTACAAGCGTCCTTCAGAAATGTTAGCTGAAGAAATTGCTCCGCAGCATCGTGAGGACATTGTGGTACTATCCGGGCCAAGTCATGCAGAAGACGTGGCTATTCAGGATATGACAGCAGTAACCGCAGCTTGTGCAAATATGAGTAGTGCCGAAAAGGTTCAGAAACTATTTAGCAACAATTTCTTTAGGGTTTATACCAATGATGATGTCATCGGTGCTGAGTTTGGTGCGGCATTAAAGAACATTGTTGCAATTGGTGCAGGAGCTTTACAAGGGTTAGGCTATAAGGATAATGCAAGGGCTGCCCTAATCACCCGTGGATTAGCAGAAATTCGTCGGTTAGGAGTGGCTTTTGGCGCAAATCCATTCACATTCATTGGACTTTCAGGAGTTGGTGATTTAGTTGTGACGGCTACTAGTAAGAATTCCCGAAATTGGCGTGCTGGATACCAATTAGGTCAAGGACGTCAGCTGGAAGATGTTATTAGTCATATGGGTATGGTCATCGAAGGTGTTTATACAACTAAAGCGGCTTATGAATTAGCACAAAAGCGTCAAGTGAAGATGCCTATTACTGAGGCCCTGTACCACGTTTTATATGAAGGGCAAAATATTGAAACAGCTATTACCAATTTAATGGATCGAGAAGTTACGTCAGAATTAGAGTAATAGTACGATATGTGATAGAATGATAACGTATACATTTTATTGATGGAAGGATTTTAGATTTATGAAACAAGTACGAAAAGCAATTATTCCTGCTGCTGGACTGGGGACCCGATTCTTACCAGCTACTAAGGCACTTGCTAAGGAAATGTTGCCAATTGTTGATAAACCAACAATTCAATTTATTGTTGAAGAAGCACGGAAATCAGGAATTGAAGATATTGTGGTAGTTGATGGTAAGAATAAGCGTTCTATTGAAGACCACTTTGATTCTAACCCTGAACTAGAAGATAACCTACGTGCAAAGCATAAAGATGATATGTTGAAGTTGGTTGAAGAAACTACTGATATCAACATTTACTTTATTCGTCAATCACACCCACGTGGCTTAGGTGACGCTGTTTTAACTGCTCGTGATTTTATCGGTGACGAACCATTTGTTGTAATGTTGGGTGATGACTTAAACAATATTAACAACAATGGAAATGCTTTAACACAAGAATTGATTGACAGCTACCACCAAACTGGTGCTTCAACGTTAGCTGTAATGCGAGTACCACATGAAGACACTGCTAAGTACGGGGTTATTAATCCTAGTGCTGAAGTTGAAAAGGGCTTATATAACGTTACTAGCTTTGTAGAAAAGCCAGATCCAAAAGATGCTCCAAGTGATCTTGCTATTATTGGTCGGTACGTCTTTACTCCAGAAATTTTTGACGTATTAGCAAAGACCAAGCCTGGTAAGGGTGGCGAAATCCAATTAACGGATGCTATTAATACTCTTAACAAGACGCAACGAGTATTTGCCCACGAATATAGGGGTGATCGTTATGATGTTGGGAACAAGTTCGGCTGGATTCAAACCAATGTTGAATATGGTTTGCAACACCCACAAACTAAGGACGAATTACGCGATTACATCAAGAAGCTTGGTGCTAAATTAGCAGCTGAAGATAATAAAAAGACAACTAAGTAGTTCTTTTCAAATTGATAATCGTAATAATTTAACAATTAGTGAGATTGACACTGTTAATCTTGTTATCTATTTAAGGCCTTAAATATTCGAATGTTCGGATGTTTAAGGCCATTTTTAAATACTGCAGTAACGAGACGAAGTTAGGGAATTTTTTGCAATTTGAAACAGTATTTTTTATAATAAATATAGCTTACAAATAGTAAGTAGTAACTAGACGCTAAAATCTTAATCGACTAAAATAGAATTAATATTAATTGGGAGGTCGATATAATGGCTGAAGAGAAGAAACTGAACTATGATGTTGTTATTGTTGGGGCTGGGCCAGCTGGAATGACAGCAGCATTGTATGCCTCACGTGCCAATTTATCTGTCTTAATGCTTGACCGTGGAATCTATGGTGGTAATTTAAACAATACTGCGACAATTGAAAATTACACTGGTTTTCCTTCAGTAGAAGGTCCCGACTTAGCTAAACAAATGTACGAGGGAGCAACCCAATTTGGCGCTGAATATGCTTATGGTACGGTTACGAATGTCCAAATGGATGGCGAACTTAAGAAGATTACTACTGACATGGGGGACAAATTCACAGCTAAAGCACTAGTGATTGCTAGTGGATCTGACCAGAAAAAACTGGGTGTTCCAGGAGAAGAAGAATATAGTGGAAAAGGTGTTTCTTACTGTGCTGTATGTGATGGAGCATTCTTCAAAGGCAAGCACTTAATCGTTGTTGGCGGTGGTGATTCTGCAGTTGAAGAAGGAATGTATTTAACGCAGTTTGCTGATAAGGTCAGTGTATTAGTTCGTCGTGATCATTTACGAGCTGCTGCTGTTGCACAGGAAAAGGCAAAAAATAACAGTAAAATGGAATTTATCTTTAACACTAGTGTTACATCAATCATCGGTGATGGACAAAAGGTTACTGGAGTAAAAACTCATGATAACAAGACTGGTGAAGATGGAGAAATGTCTGCAGACGGAGTCTTTATTTACATTGGTAATGTTCCTCTAACCACTGCTTTTCGTGGGCTTGATATTTTGGATGACCAAGGCTGGGTAATTACGGACGATAAAATGGCCACTAAATTACCAGGGGTCTTTGCTATTGGCGATGTTCGTGAAACACCATTACGGCAGATTGCAACCGCAGTTGGTGATGGTGCACTGGCGGGCCAAGAAGTCTTTAAGTATGTTGACAATTTGAAATAGTATTGGAGGGTGTGTTGTTTGAAAGACGAACACACCTTTTTTGAGGTGGAAAAATGGTTAAATATTTAATAACAGATATGGATCACACCCTGTTACAAGAGGACGGCGAGCTGGATGATATCACTATTAGAACCATTCGGCAGTCACCAATACAGGTGAGTTTAGCATCGGCACGTAATCCATATTCAATGATTAAATATGTCCAACAGTTACAATTGTCTGGTCCTCATTTAGCGATGAATGGTTCCATTATTTTTCAGGTTACTAATGATCAAATCAAACTATTGCAAAAGAAGGTTATTAATCGTCGGCTGAGCCTTATGGTTCAACAGTTTCTCAATCAAAATTATCCTGATATCGATTTTACTTGGATTACAGCAGACCATTGGTATATCCCTAAAATGACTCCAGAAATGAAAGAAGAAATGCAATATTCTGGTGTGCAACCAGTAATCGGACAACAATTAGTCAACACAGCAGAACCGTGTCAAATCGTTTTAATCATTAAAGATCAAACCAGGTTCCAACAAGTTCAAGCAGCATTACGTTCTAAGTTTGGCGATCATCAATTGACAGTCCGCAGTTCAGGTGATGGCTATTTAACTATTAACCCTTGTGGTGTTAATAAAGGGACCTTGGTAAAATATTTAATTAATGAAAAGGAAATCTCACGCTCTGTGATTGCAGGAGTTGGCGATGATCAAAATGATCTACCCTTGTTGGCAGCTGTCGGTCATCCCTTGGCGGTGAACAATGCAGTTGATAGCGTTAAAGAAATGGCTGATCAAATTATTCCTGGAAATCAAGAAGACGGGATTGCTCAATATTTACAACAATTCAGTCACTAAATAGTCATAAAGTAATGATATTAGGGATAAGTATTGGTAAAATAGATTCAGGTTAAAAGAATTGAGATTGGAGATGCATTGTAGTGAGTTGGAAAGAAACCTACGAGCAATGGTTAAAACAACCAAATTTAGCACCAACATTAAAAGCTGAACTAGATGCTATGAAGGATGATAAAGAGATTGAAGATGCTTTTTATGGTCCATTATCATTTGGGACTGCCGGAATGCGTGGATTGATGGGCCCTGGTATTAATCGCATGAACATTTATACTGTCCGTCAAGCTACCGAAGGGCTAGCAGTTCTAATGGATTCACTAGGCGATGAAGTAAAACAACGTGGTGTCTCAATTAGTTATGATTCACGTCATCATTCTCGTGAATTTGCACATGATTGTACGCGAGTTCTAGGTGCTCATGGTATTCAAACGTACATTTATGATAATGTTCGTCCAACACCTGAATTATCATTTGCTGTTCGGTATAACCATTCATATGCTGGAATTATGATTACTGCTAGTCATAATCCAAAAGAATATAACGGTTATAAGATTTATGGTGAAGACGGAGGTCAAATGCCACCTAAGGAATCAGATATGATTACTGGATATATTCGCCAAATTAAAGACATCTTTAACATTCAATTAGCTGATGAGCAGGAAATGCTCAACAACGGGTTAGAAGTAATTATGGGTGAAGATGTTGATCACGCCTACCTTGAGCATGCTAAGGAAGTAACGATTAATAAGAGTTTGGCACAAAAGTATGGTAAGGATATGAAGTTTGTGTTCTCACCACTTTGTGGGACTGGTCGAATGTTAGGTGAACGTGCTTTACGCCAAGCAGGCTTTACTAACTTTACGATTGAACCAACTGAAGCACAACCAAATGGTGATTTTCCAGGATTGGAACATCCTAATCCAGAATTTCCTGAAGCTTTCGTCCGTTCTATCAAGCTTGGTAAGGAAGTTGATGCTGATGTGCTAATTGCAACAGACCCCGATGCTGACCGGCTTGGCTGCGCGGTTCGTCAACCAAACGGAGACTACCAACTCTTAACTGGTAATCAAATCGCATCAGTAATGCTTCATTACATTTTGGAAGCTCATAAACAAGCAGGCACTCTACCTGCCAACGCGGCTGCGGTAAAGTCAATTGTATCTACCAATTTTGCCGCTAAGATTGCTGCTGACTACAATGTTCAAATGATTAATGTTTTAACTGGTTTTAAGTGGATTGCTGATCAAATTCACCAATACGAATCAGGTAAAGCTGATCATACCTTCATGTTTGGGTTCGAAGAAAGTTATGGTTATCTGATTAAACCTTTTGTTCGTGATAAGGACGCAATTCAATCACTAACGTTGTTAGCTGAAATTGCTGCTTATTATAAGAGCCGGAATATGACGATGTATGATGGGGTCCAAGAATTGTTCGAAAAATATGGTTACTTCAAGGAAAAGACCATTTCTAACACCTATGCCGGAGTTGACGGTCCTGCGAAGATTCAAGGATTAATGAAGAAGTTCAGAGAAGAAGCCCCAACTGAATTTGCTGGTCACAAGGTTGTATTGACTGAAGACTTCTCAAACAATACTAAGAAGACAGCTGATGGGAAGATTAGTGAACTAGGAATCCCTGAATCAAACGTATTACGGTATGTATTGGATGACGATACTTGGATTGCCATTCGGCCATCTGGTACAGAACCTAAGTTGAAGTTCTATATTGGAACTAGTGCCGATTCAGACACCGCTTCAGAACAAAAACTTACTGATTTTGAAAATGCATTACAAGCATTTGCAGAAGCTTAACACAAAAAAAGGATTGGCACTTGGTTGTGACAATCCTTTTTAATAAAGGAGGTAATCCGGATGGGAATGCATGAATATTTAAAGAGTTTAAGTGATTTAGAAATGATTAATCGAGCTCCGGGCTATTTCAAATTTGAGCAACATAATGTTGCAGCACACTCGTTTAAAGTAACACAGGCTGCTCAGATGTTGGGAGACATTGAAGAACAAGCGGGAAATGAAATTGACTGGCGTTCCTTGTATGAGAAGGCATTAAATCATGACTATACAGAACGTTTTATCGGTGATATTAAGACACCGGTAAAATACGCGACTCACGAACTACGTCAAATGTTAGCACGAGTGGATACATCTTTGACAGAGAACTTTATAAAAAAGGAGATCCCTAAAGAATTTCAATCTGCATATGAACGGCGTTTTTCAGAGGGCAAAGATGACACTATAGAAGGAAAGATTCTGTCAGTAGCAGATAAAATTGATTTAATGTACGAATCATTTGGCGAAATTCAAAAGGGTAATCCAGAACCGGTTTACATGGACATTTACAAATCAAGCCTGACCGCAATTATGAAATTTCGTGAAATGGCGAGTGTCCAATATTTCTTAAAAAGAATTTTGCCGGAATTATTAAAAGACAATGCAGATGCCAATGCTAAGAATCAGTTAGCGATTGCTACTACCCAAATTATTCAACAATAATAATGGTTAGAATGGTATAAATATGCTTATTTAAGACAAATGTACGGTTCAGTGTCTGTTATTTCAAAATAAAACTCCTATACTAATAATTGAAAGGGAAGAGGTTTTCCACATTTTGTCCGCTTGCTTTTCAAATCACAGAGGTGAAGGAGGTAATTACAATGTTTAACGTGGTATTTTGGATTTTAGCAATTTGGTTTATTGTTAACGTAATCTGGATGTGGTTTAGATTTAATGATCAAAAGTTACAAAAGACATTTGCGTGGATTAACTGTCTAGCAATTGTCATTGGCTTTTGGGTTTACTATGGAGTTACTCATGATGCAAACAGCTTAGCAAACTGGTTCATTTGCTTAAACTGGGCGAACGTTATTCTTGCAATTATCCAATTTTACTTTGGTTATCGTCATAATAATGCTGGACATACTGCAGGGCACACAGCAGTTCATGGCAATTAGTTAACTAAGATACTTTGTGAATAAAATGACCTGGAAATTAGCGAAATTTCACTAATTTTCGGGTCTTTTTATATGCTGAAATAACGTTTAGACGAATGAATGTTCGTGTGCTAAAATTATAACAGTTACTTACTGATAAGAAGGAGGACTGGTTATGATTTTCCGTCAACCGGATAAAATGTTTGATTTGGTCTCAGATTATAAACCTACTGGAGACCAACCCGAAGCTATTGAACAGCTTACCAAAGGAGTAGAAGATGGCGATAAAGCACAGATTTTATTGGGTGCGACCGGGACTGGTAAAACCTTTACTATCTCCAATGTAATTGCCAACGTTAATAAGCCAACCCTAATATTGTCACATAACAAGACTCTTGCTGGACAATTGTATGGAGAAATGAAAAAGTTTTTTCCTCATAATGCGGTCGAGTATTTTGTTTCCTACTATGATTATTATCAGCCTGAAGCATATGTGCCATCTAGTGATACTTATATTGAAAAAGATGCCTCCATTAATGATGAAATCGACCAACTGAGACACTCAGCTACCAGTTCTCTGTTGGAACGTAATGATGTGATCGTAGTGGCTTCTGTATCTAGTATTTTTGGATTAGGTTCACCGGCTGAATACCAAAATCACGTTATTTCTTTACGGACTGGACAGGAAATTTCTCGTGATCGGTTGTTGCGTGAATTAGTAAATATTCAATTTGATCGGAACGATATTGATTTTCAAAGGGGACGTTTTAGAGTACGTGGGGACGTTGTTGAAGTTTTCCCAGCTTCACGTGAAGAGAAAGCCCTACGAATCGAATTTTTTGGTGATGAAATTGACCGGATTCGCGAAGTCGATGCCTTAACAGGAGAAGTATTAGGTGATCGAGAACACGTCTCTATTTTCCCAGCGACCCACTTCTTAACTACTGAAGAAACAATGAAGGTTGCTTTGCCAGAAATTGAAGCAGACATGAAAAAGCAGGTTACTAAGTTTACTGAAGAGGGAAAATTATTAGAGGCGGAGCGAATTCAACAACGGACAACATATGACATTGAAATGATGCGCGAAATGGGTTACACGAATGGTATTGAAAATTATTCCCGTTATATGGATCGTCGTAAACCCGGAGAACCGCCGTTCACGCTGATGGATTTCTTCCCGAAAGATTTCCTGTTAGTGGTAGATGAATCTCACCAAACGATGCCGCAAGTTCGGGGAATGTACAATGGTGATCGGGCACGTAAAAAACAATTAATTGATTATGGTTTTAGATTACCAAGTGCTCTAGATAACCGTCCTTTGAAGTTGGATGAATTTGAAAAACGGGTTCACCAAGTCATTTATATGTCAGCTACCCCGGGTCCTTATGAAGAGGCCCAAACTGACCACGTTGTTCAACAAATTATTCGACCAACTGGACTATTAGATCCAACAATTGAGGTTCGCCCAGTTATGGGACAGATTGATGACCTTGTTGGGGAAATTAATAAACGGATTGAGAAACATGAGCGGGTACTAATTACGACACTAACTAAAAAAATGTCGGAAGACCTTAGTGATTATTTGAAAGATCTTGGCCTGAAGGTAAAGTATTTGCATAGTGATATTAAAACTCTTGAAAGAACCCAGATTATTCGTGATCTTCGCTTAGGAAAATTTGATGTATTGGTTGGTATTAACCTGCTTCGGGAGGGGTTAGATATTCCTGAAGTATCACTGGTAGCCATCTTGGACGCTGACAAGGAAGGTTTCTTACGAAATGAACGTTCATTAATTCAAACGATTGGGCGTGCTGCGCGTAATGAACATGGTGCGGTAATTATGTATGCCGATACCATTACTGATTCGATGAAGGCAGCAATTAATGAGACCAAGCGCCGGCGGACAATTCAAGAGCAATACAACAAAGAGCATGGAATTGTGCCAAAGACAATTATTAAGCCAATTCAAGATGCTATTTCTGCTGTCAAGCCTGCAGAAAAGCAGGATGATGATCAAAGCGCAGAGTTCACTGATCAAGATTTTGCAAAATTATCTGCTAAACAGCAGCAAGATATGATCGACGAATTAACGGAACAAATGCGGTCAGCTGCTAAACGTCTAGATTTCGAACAAGCAGCAACGCTTCGTGACACTGTCATGGAATTAACTGCCAAAATGAAGGGCAAGAAGAAGGTTAAGCAAGGAGGTAAGTAGTTCGTGGCAAATGATAAAATTATAGTTCATGGTGCTCGTTCACATAACTTAAAAAACATTGATGTCCAGATTCCGAAAAATAAACTAGTAGTAATTACAGGGCTTTCAGGATCTGGAAAAAGTTCACTAGCCTTTGATACCTTGTATGCAGAAGGGCAACGCCGTTATGTTGAGAGTCTTTCTGCATATGCACGTCAGTTTTTAGGTCAAATGGATAAACCAGATGTTGATTCTATCGATGGTCTTTCTCCGGCCATTTCTATTGATCAAAAGACGACGTCGCATAACCCACGTTCAACAGTGGGAACTGTAACCGAAATTAATGATTTTCTCCGATTACTATGGGCCCGTGTTGGGACCCTTATATGTCCAAATGATAATATTCCTATTACCAGCCAATCTCCAGAACAGATGGTTAATCGAGTATTGGAGTTGCCAGAGCGAACAAAATTACAAGTGTTATCACCTGTAGTTCGTGACAAAAAAGGGACCCAGAAAAAAGTTTTGGCTAAAATCAAACGTGAAGGGTTTGTACGGGTACAAGTAGATGGCGAAACTTATGATATTGAAGAGGTACCAGAGTTAGATAAGAATAAGAAGCACACGGTTAATGTCGTTGTGGACCGGATTATTGTTAAAGATGGTGTAAGGTCACGATTATTTGACTCATTTGAATCGGCATTGCGGCTAAGCGACGGCTATGCAATTGCGGATGTTATTGGTGGTGAACCAATTCCTTTTTCTGAACAGTATGCATGCCCCATTTGTGGATTTACAGTTGGGGAGCTTGAACCACGCCTGCTTTCGTTTAATGCTCCCTTAGGTGCCTGTCCAGTTTGTGAAGGCTTGGGTTCTAAATTAGAAGTCGACATTGACTTGGTGGTCCCTGATAAGACAAAGACTTTGCGAGAAGGAGCGTTAGTTCCATGGAATCCAATTTCTTCTCAATACTATCCATCCATGCTTGAGCAATTTTGCAAGTCTGAAAAGATTGATATGGATAAGCCATTTAATAAGTTAACTAAACGCCAGCGAGAAAAAATTTTGTATGGCAATGGTGATAAACTATTCCACTTTCATTATGAAAATGATTTTGGCGGTGTCCGTGACGTTGATGTGCCATTTGAAGGGGTAGTGAACAACGTTTCGCGGCGCTATAAGGAGACTAATTCAGACTTTACACGTGAACAAATGCGCAAGTATATGGCGGAATTACCATGTCCCGCTTGTCATGGGTATCGTTTAAATGAGCAAGCATTATCCGTTAAGATTGATGGCGAAAATATTGGAGAAGTCTCTGCTTTACCAATCAGCAAAGCATTACCATTCTTCAAAAACATTAAATTAGATGACCAAAAATCAGCAATTGCAAAGCCAATTTTAAAAGAGATTATTGATCGGTTAACTTTTATGCAAAATGTCGGTGTTGAATATTTAACACTGAGCAGATCTGCACGAACTTTGTCTGGTGGGGAAGCTCAACGAATTCGGTTGGCGACCCAAATTGGCTCTAATCTATCAGGGGTAATGTATGTGCTTGATGAACCGTCCATTGGTCTTCATCAACGAGACAATGATCGATTAATAAACTCTCTGAAAAAAATGCGTGACCTAGGGAACACATTGATTGTCGTGGAACACGACGAAGACACTATGCGTGCTGCAGACTATATTGTTGATATTGGACCTGGTGCTGGTGAAAATGGTGGTCAAGTAATGGCTGCTGGAACACCAAAACAGATTATGAGAAGCCGGAAGTCAATAACAGGGCAGTATTTGTCAGGTAAGAAGTTTATTTCAGTCCCGGAGAAACGTCGTCAAGGGAACGGCAAGTTCATTACTGTTAAGGGAGCTGCCGAGAATAACTTGAAAGATATTGATGTACGCTTCCCATTAGGTAAATTTATTTGTGTAACAGGAGTTTCTGGTTCTGGAAAATCGACGCTGGTTAATCAAATTTTGAAGCGGATATTGGCTCAAAAGTTAAACAACAATTCTGCAAAACCTGGTAAATATAAATCCATCACTGGTGTTGATAATATTGAAAAGATTATTGATATTGACCAATCACCGATTGGGCGAACACCACGGAGTAACCCGGCAACCTATACGGGAGTATTTGATGATATCCGAGAACTGTTTGCACAAACCAATGAAGCTAAAATGCGTGGTTACACAAAGGGACGGTTTTCCTTTAATGTTAAAGGTGGTCGATGTGAAGCGTGTCATGGTGATGGTATTTTAAAGATTGAGATGAACTTCTTGCCAGATGTTTACGTTCCATGTGAAGTTTGTCATGGTACCAGATATAATTCTGAGACTCTTGAAGTTCAGTACAAGGGTAAAAATATCGCAGAAGTACTTAATATGACCGTTACTGAAGCACTTGACTTCTTTAGTGCCATTCCAAAAATTCGCCGCAAGTTGCAAACTATTCAAGATGTTGGCCTAGGTTACGTCCACTTAGGCCAACCCGCAACTACTTTATCTGGTGGTGAAGCACAGCGGATGAAGTTAGCCAGTGAATTGCATCGTCAATCCAATGGTAAGAGTTTCTATATTTTAGACGAACCAACTACTGGATTACATATGGATGACATCAAACGATTGTTAAATGTCTTGCAAAGGTTAGTTGATGCAGGAAATACGGTTTTGGTAATCGAACATGATTTAGATGTTGTCAAATCCGCCGATTGGCTCATCGACCTTGGACCAGAGGGCGGTGAAGCTGGTGGTTATGTTGTAGCTACTGGGACTCCTGAAGAAGTTGCTGAAGTCGAAGGAAGCTATACTGGAAAATACTTAAAGCCGATGCTTGAACGTGATCGTAAGTGGGCTGCTGAACGTCAAGCAAAGGGACATTAAAGGATGGCTTAATTAAAAGATCATTGCTAAGTATCTATACGAATAGACCCGAAGAATTCGGTTTGCCGAACGCTTCGGGTCATTTGTATTCTAACAACTGTGTAGCAAAGCAGCCCTTCATTTTTAAATAACGGACATAGTGAGTTTGTTTTTGAACCATTTTATTCAGATGAGTTCTAAAATGACACGCCCGGTGTGTTACAATATAAAAGTATTTTGTTAAAGGAGGCATATCAATGTCCCAAAAATTGGAAGTGGTGATCATCACAGGAATGAGTGGTGCTGGTAAAACAGTTGCTGTTCAACTTTTTGAAGATCTCCGCTATTTTGTAATTGATAATATGTTGCCAACATTAGCTGATAAGTTTATTGATGTCATTCAGCAATCTAACGAATTTTCTAAAATGGCAATGGTGATGGATACGCGAGCAAAAGGATTTTATGACCAAGTGCTCCCGGTCATCAAGGAGTTGCGCAATCGTAATGATATTAACACGAGGGTACTATTTTTAGACGCAACCAACGCAGAATTAGTCACTCGGTATAAGGAGACGCGTCGTGCCCACCCCTTGGCACAACAGGACGGGGTACTTGCTGGCATTGAACGTGAACGAAAACTTTTGGGTGAATTAGCATCACAGGCCGATGTCAAAATTGATACTACCAATCTGACCCCACGGAACTTAAGAACAAGGTTAACGGAAGTATTTAATAATGGTGAGGGAACGGAATTTTACGTAGATGTGATGTCATTCGGCTTTAAGTATGGTTTGCCGTTAGACGCTGATATTGTGATGGATGTTAGATTCTTGCCAAATCCCTTTTACATTCCTGAACTAAAACACTTAACTGGTAATGACAAGGCGGTTCAGGACTATGTACTGCAAAGTTCAGAGGCACAAGAGTTTTACAAGCATCTTTATTCACTGATTATGACCGCTTTGCCAGGATATATTAAAGAAGGAAAGACTAGTCTGACGATTGCCATTGGTTGTACTGGTGGGCAACACCGGTCGGTCACAATTGCAAACAAGTTGGCAGCTGACCTCAAAGCGGCACAGTATCTGGTTAATTCACATCATCGTGATGTAGATAAGGCACAATAAGGAGGAATCCAATGTTTCATAAACCAAAAATTGTGATTATTGGTGGCGGAACAGGGCTACCCGTTATTTTAAGTGGACTACGTGATAAATCAGTAGATATCACTGCGATTGTAACGGTTGCAGACGATGGCGGATCTTCGGGGATCCTCCGCAATTACGTCAATGTCGTGCCACCTGGCGATATTAGAAACGTTTTAGTAGCCCTCTCTGAGTTGCCGAGTATTGAAAAAGATCTTTTTCAATATCGTTTTAAGAGTGCAGACAAATTTTTAGCTGGTCATGCGATTGGCAACTTGATTATTGCTGCGCTACAAGAAATGCGGGGCAATATTTTTGATGCAGTTCAAGAACTATCTGAACTGATGCGTATCCATGGACATATTTTTCCTGTTGCAAATGAGCCATTAACGCTAAATGCAGAGTTTATGGATGGTTCAAAGTTGAAGGGTGAATCAGAAATTACGGCAGCACATAACCAAATAAAACGGGTTTGGGTAACTGGTGGTAAAGAAAACCAGGATCCTGAGGCCATGCATCAGGTTGTGGACGCCATTATGAACGCTGACCAAATCGTTTTAGGACCAGGAAGTTTGTTCACAAGCATTTTACCTAATTTGATGATTAAAAACGTTGGCGAGGCCGTCAAGAAGACTAAAGCTGAAGTTGTTTATATTTGCAATATTATGACGCAAAAGGGTGAAACAGACCATTTTACCGATGCTGACCATGTCAGGGTCTTAAATCGGCACCTGGGTGAAAAAGTAATAGATACAGTGTTGGTTAATATTCAACCTGTACCAAAAGACTACATTAATTTTCAAGAATGGAATGAAATATCACAGCCCGTAACTCATGACTTTGCTGGTTTACGAGAACAGGGTTGTCGAGTAATTTCAGCTAATTTCTTACGGTTACGAGATAATGGTGCATTTCATGATCGTGACAAAGTAGTAAATGAATTAATTAATCGATTGCACGATGTGCATTCCGACTAAGAAAGGGTGATTGGATGTCCTATGCCAGTCAAGTTAAGAAAGAGCTTACCGGTTTAAAAGTCCATAAGGATAATGCTAAAGCAGAATTAATGGCATTAATCCGGATGAATGGCTCCATTGGGATTGCTAATCAGCAAATGGTTTTGAGTGTTCAAACCGAAAGTCCCGCCATTGCTCGGCGAATCTATTCATTATTAAAAGATTTCTTTCAGGTTGAATCAGACATTGTGGTTCGACGTAAAATGAAGCTTAAAAAAAATAACACCTACGTTGTTCGATTGCGATACCATGTCCAATCGTTATTAACGGAATTGGGGATTCTAGATGGCTTTCACATTATGGAACGGGTGCCAATGGAATTGTTAAAAGATGATTTAATGATTCAATCATACTTACGTGGTGCATTTTTAGCCGGTGGGTCAGTTAATAATCCTGAAACTTCGCGTTATCATTTAGAAATATATTCACTTTATGAAGAACATAATGAAATGATTGCCGAAATGATCAATCATTTTCAATTAAACGCCAGGACAACAGCCCGGCGAAGCGGTTATATTGTTTATTTAAAAGAAGCGGAAAAAATTGCGGATTTTCTCCAATTAATAGGAGCTACTAACAGTATGCTAGAATTTGAAAATATTCGAATTGTCCGTGATATGCGCAATTCAGTAAATCGCTTAGTCAATTGTGAAAATGCAAATATGGATAAGGTGGCAAATGCAGCGAACCGTCAAGTTGAGAATATTCAATTTATTGATCGTCATGTGGGACTCAATAATATTCCAGAAAAATTGCGTGAAATTGCATTAACACGGTTATCGCATCCAGAGGTAAGTCTAAAGGAACTTGGGGAATTAGTTCCAGGTGGTCCCATTTCAAAATCGGGGGTCAATCATCGTCTGAGAAAATTAAATGCCTATGCGGATAAAATTCGTGAAGGAGAATAAAAAAGGCTCTATATTAAATCCTGTTGATGGATTACCTTATGGTAATCTACAACAGGATTTTTATTTGTAAAATAAAGAAAGGAAGCCATCACGACTTCCCTCCACACAAACTACGACCAAATAGCTCTGCTATTGAAAGGAGTAATCATGATGACTTCTGATACTAATTTTATCGAATTTGCACTGGGAATTAAAGATTCCAACGGTGGATTATAGAATGAAGTTAGCCACCCAGTTGGTGGTAAATAAAAAAACGCCATTCGGCGTGACATCAGGTATCATATTAAGTGAACCAAACCTATATGAAAGGAT
>NZ_JACJKU010000150.1 GCF_016901675.1 Limosilactobacillus coleohominis | reverse complement strand
GCCCATTAAGGTCCTTCTTTCTAATGGAATGTTGAGGTAACACCATTAAAGACCTTGATGGGTTTTTCTGTCCACTTAAATGTTCAACTTAAATTTTACAATCTGCCATAATCAAACCATTACAATATCAAAATCGTGGGATGCTATTCATAAACAATTTAAAGATACTAAAAACAAATCTTCAAAGCGAACTATTAAAATTAATCCAAGTCTTTTGGCTTATCTGTATCAACTACAGTCACACAATAATTCCATGATGGTTTTTATGAATCGCCAACACGAAATACCTACTTCTGGTTCTGTCAACAAAGCATTAAGAGTTGCCTTAAAAGAAAACAAGATAAGTAAAAATGGATTTCATTTCCACAGTTTACGTCACTCACATGTAGCCCTTTTATTAGCTAAAGGTATTGATGTTTATGCCATCTCTAAAAGATTGGGCCATTCTAATATTTCGACAACAACTAACGTTTATGCATATATGATCGATGAGTTTAAAAACAAAACTGACGACCAAATAATTAAAGCGCTAGAATCATTGTAATATCAACCAGTAGACCACTTTTGGTGCACGATTTTTATTTTTGGTGCACGGTCTGCTGATTTTTTTATAATCGTGCACCAATCGTGCACCAACTTTATAATTTTAAAGAATTTTGGAGAATTACAAAAACCCCGAAAACCTATTATAACAAGGTTTCCGAGGTTTATAAGTTTCTAACAAACTCCATTATAACGGAGAAGGAGGGATTTGAACCCTCGCGCCGCTTGTCGCGACCTACACCCTTAGCAGGGGCGCCTCTTCAGCCACTTGAGTACTTCCCCAATGGGCCTAAATGGACTCGAACCATCGACCTCACGCTTATCAGGCGTGCGCTCTAAACCAACTGAGCTATAGGCCCATACCAAAGATATACTTGGTAGAAGCGGGTAACGAGAATCGAACTCGCGACAACAGCTTGGAAGGCTGTGGTTTTACCACTAAACTATACCCGCATTATTGAATGGCGCGGGACGGAATCGAACCGCCGACACACGGAGCTTCAATCCGTTGCTCTACCAACTGAGCTACCGAGCCATACGGTCCGTACGAGACTCGAACTCGTGATCTCATCCGTGACAGGGATGCGTCCTAAACCAACTAGACCAACGGACCAAAATTGCGGGGGCTGGATTTGAACCAACGACCTCCGGGTTATGAGCCCGACGAGCTACCAGACTGCTCTACCCCGCGATAATAAAA
>NZ_JACJKU010000149.1 GCF_016901675.1 Limosilactobacillus coleohominis | reverse complement strand
GGCTTGAAGGATACACCTGTTCCCATGCCGAACACAGAAGTTAAGCTTCAACGCGCCAAAAGTAGTTGGGGGATCGCTCCCTGCGAGGATAGGACGTTGCCACGCAAACTCGAACTTTGGCACCTGGCTATTTGTGCCAGGGTTCGGATATTGGAGAGTTGTCCGAGTTGGCCGAAGGAGCAGCATTGGAAATGCTGTATACGGGTTAAAGCCTGTATCAAGGGTTCGAATCCCTTACTCTCCGTTATATGACCCGTTGGTCAAGTTGGTTAAGACACCAGCCTTTCACGCTGGTAACGTGAGTTCAAATCTCGCACGGGTCACTTTTGGAGGATTAGCTCAGTTGGGAGAGCATCTGCCTTACAAGCAGAGGGTCACAGGTTCGAGCCCTGTATCCTCCATTACAACGATAAGTTGTAAATCCAGACCAAGCACGGCTCGGTAGCTCAGTTGGTAGAGCAACGGATTGAAGCTCCGTGTGTCGGCGGTTCGATTCCGTCCCGCGCCACTTTATGGAGGAGTAGCGAAGTCTGGTTAAACGCGACGGTCTGTAAAACCGTTCCTTCGGGTTCGGCGGTTCGAATCCACCCTCCTCCACTTTTTATAGGGATATAGTTAAACGGTATAACTACGGTCTCCAAAACCGTCGTTGTGGGTTCGATTCCTACTATCCCTGCTAAACTGAATATTTTGGCGGTATTGGTGAAGCTTGGTTAACACATCGGTTTGTGGGTCCGACACGCGTGGGTTCGAATCCCACATACCGCCCTTCTGATTAGACGGTGCCCAGTCGCTCCGTCTAATTGTTTGAATAATTTCAAACTCTATTTGGTGGTATAGCCAAGTGGTAAGGCAGAGGTCTGCAAAACCTTTATCATCGGTTCAAATCCGATTACCACCTTTTAGTTAAGATATATGCCTCTGTGGCGGAATTGGCAGACGCGCTGGACTCAAAATCCAGTTCCCGTTGAGGGAGTGTGGGTTCGACCCCCACCGGAGGCATTTTTATAAATAATGGAAAGTTTTAATATCTTAACTAAAAGCTCCTAAGTCTTTATATATAAGGCTTAGGAGCTTTTTTATACATTTTAAAATCTGTGGATAACTTAGCTAAGCAATCATAAGTTATAACTTTGGTACACGTTTCGTACACGTCGACTTTATATATTTTGGCTCTACATCATTTAGTGTTGGTTTAACAAAATCGTGAAATTTTCGCTAAATTGGTATAGTTTTACGAGTTACATACTTTTAGGGTATGTGACTCTTTTATTTTAC
>NZ_JACJKU010000148.1 GCF_016901675.1 Limosilactobacillus coleohominis | reverse complement strand
GTGATGTTCCAACCCCTGGTGATAAGAAGCCGGGCAATCCTGATAAGAAGCCTGGTGATGGTACGCCAAACAAGGACATCACGCATGAAGATCTGAATAAGACGATCACGCGGACGATCAACGTGACGACGCCAGACGGTCAGACGACCACGACGAAGCAAGTAGCGAAGATCTTCCGTGACGCCACGATCGATGACGTTACTGGTGAAGTAACTTACGGCAGCTGGTCAGAAGACACCTGGGCAGACTTCAAGCCGGGTCAACTTGCCGGTTACACGGCTTCCCAAGCGGATGTTCCAGCGGTAACGGTTAAGGATGGTCAAAAGGACCAGACGGTTGATATCACCTACACGGCTAATGAGGGGACGGTTCTGATCAAGTACGTCGACCGCGATGGCAACGAGATCGGCCAGCAAGTGATCACCGGCCATGTTGGCGACACGATCAAGGTAACGCCGCAATTCCCAGAAAACTGGGTACCGGTAGATCCAGATACGGTTCCAGCCGAGGTTCAGATCAAGGAAGAGAACGGCCAGATCATCATCGTGGTTGTTCGCCACGATGAGAAGGATCCGGTTCAAACCAAGAAAGTTACCCGGACGATCATGGTAACTACGCCTGATGGTCAGACGAAGACCATCAAGCAAGTCGTCACGATCAGCCGTCACGGTAACCTGGACCTGGTTACCGGTCAAATTGCTTGGCAGCCATGGACAACCGCGCAATGGGATGTCTTTAAGCCGGCAGCAATTGCGGGCTATATCCCAAGTCTGGCGGAAGTACCAGCGGTAACGGTTGATGGTGAAACGACTGATCAGACGGTCGACATCACTTATGCGACGGTTGCCACGCCTGCTCAACCAGAGCACCAAGCACCGACGGCTTCAGATACGCCTGACGCCCAGCAAGCAACGAACCAGAAGGCGGACAGCAATGCCCAGCCAGCGGTTACTGTTGTAACTAGTCAACAGACGGCAACTGCTCAACAGGCAGAATCCACTACTAACAGCCGCCGCTTGCCACAAACTGGTAATAGCCATGATGCTAGTGCCTTGGCAGGTCTGGGTCTGGCTTCCCTGATGGGACTGTTAGGCCTGGGCGGTAAGCGCCGCAAGCGTGACTAAGCACTAAAAATTGAAGATTCTTCCATAAATGAAGAAAACTTGAAGAACTAGACTAATCAGCCTTAGGCATTAGTCTGGTTCTTTTTTGTTGGTTGAGAATTTACAATTCAAGTGCAACACAAATTAAAAAAATAACCCATAGCGGGGTAGAATTAGTTTAACGACCAAGTCAAATAATTCGAGGTAACCCGTTATGAGCTATATCCATCTTACTATAAAAGAACGAGAAATGCTT
>NZ_JACJKU010000147.1 GCF_016901675.1 Limosilactobacillus coleohominis | reverse complement strand
AATTCTAAAATGATAAAAATTTCTGAAACCATAAGCCGTTCGCTTAATAACCTTAATTTTGTTGTTAGTTCCCTCAATAGGGCCGTTACTCAAATGATACTTAAAGCTACACAATATTTCGTCTTTATGTTGCCGTAAAGTCCTTTGGACTTTTTGTAATTTAAACGGCAATTCTGTTAATTTTCGATTTAGAAGTGTTTGTAACTCTGCAGAGTCTTCATTATCAATGGCACTAATCAGTGTTTGATAATAATCATAAGCTTCTTTAAGTTCTGGAGACATATCAAGTAATCGATCAACTACTTCACTATTAGTTAACCAGGCACCTTTAAAGTTACGACAGGGGTGATAACGGACGTTATCAAGTTCACTAACTTTTTGCAATAGTAGTTTCCAAAAACGTTTCAATGCCCGAGATTCATGTGAACCAGCCCCATAATAGTTCATTGTTTTGGTTCTAATTTTCTGTAGAACACGGTATGCTTGTGCAACAATGTGAAAATGATCGGCTATAATCTGCGCATAGGGAAACAGTTCATGTATCAGAGGTCGATAAGGCTGATAAAGGTCGACCACGACTAATTTAACTGATAGTCTAGCTTTTCTTGTAAAATGTCGATAAAAATATTGCTTTAATGACTTTGAAGTTCGTGATGAGATAACGTCGATAGTTCGATGATTAACTGGATTCATAAGAATCATACTCATTCCACTAGTCGCGAAGCGACCAGACTTAAAATCATCGAAAGCAATCGCCCGTGGTAACCAATTAGCAGTGGGCGTAAAGTTGTTATCAAGGCTATCAATAATTCGGCCCACAGTACTAGGAGAAACCTGATGGTCTTGGGCAATATCCTTTTGTGATTCATTTTTTGGCAAATCAAGGATTACTGCCTGCTTGATGTTATTGGTTATTCGACAATTGCGATCAATACCATCAATCTCTGCTAATTTGGTCACCACCTTAGGGCAGTCAGGCATCGATGGACAAATATATTTCTGCTTTCTAATTAATAGAACCGTGGGAACGTTCGCAATTGGGAGAGCTTTAACGCGAACTTCTTGTTGCCGAAAGCCGTTTTTAAGCATCTTGTGGCCGCACACAGGACAGTGACATACACCAGATTTAATCAAATGGATAATTTTAAGATTTTTGGTCTCTTCGAGACCATCAACATCTAATTTTAGGTCTGGATCATTGATTCCTGTTAAAAAGCTGATAAGATTATTCATGAGGATTTAATTCCTTTCTTAGGGCAATTACCGTGTGTGTATTTTTTGGGGTAATTGTCCTTTTTTATTGTCATCATATACAAAAACGGCACTGATGAAAACTCATCAGTACCGAATAGTGTAGAACC
>NZ_JACJKU010000146.1 GCF_016901675.1 Limosilactobacillus coleohominis | reverse complement strand
AAAAAACAGAGGTAAACCTCTGTTACAATGAAATCGCCAAAACACATTGAAAGAAGGTTACCTCCATGGATAATAATACTAGAAAACTACTTGGCATAACAGACCCTAATATCAAATTCTCTGATAATTGGTTATTAAGTAATAATAAAAAGCAAATAACTCGTTGGTCCATCATGGGTACTTTAACTTACAAGCCTAAGGCTTGTCCAAATTGTGGTGCTGTAAATAACCATTCGATTACTAAACACGGCTTTTGTACGGTTTGTCATCCTTTTGGATTATTCCGCCGTCAACCATTAGATCTTAAAATCAACACCCAACGTTTTTATTGCCATCTTTGTCATACTACTTTTATGGCGACGAGTCCGCTCTTTGACGCAAATACATCAATTTCGAAGGCACTTCGTCATGAAATTGTTTTACGTTTAACTCGTGTTGAATCTATCAAAGATATTGCAGACGATTTAGGAATTAGTGCCAGCACGGTCCAAAGGACCGTGAAAAGTCTGGCAAATCAAATTACTAACCCATCTCGTAACTATTTACCCGAAATCCTATGCATCGATGAATTTAAGTCAATGCGTTCAGTCAGCGGTAAGATGAGTTTCATTGCCGTAGATGGTAATCGTCACGAACTGTTTGAAATTCTAGAAGATCGACGCTTATATAAGTTATTTAATCATTATCAATCATTTTCACGAAAGGCTCGCGAAAACGTTAAATATCTGGTGATGGACATGAATTCATCATATGATCAGCTAGTTAAACAAGTCTTTCCTAATGCTCAAATTGTTTATGATCGCTTTCACATCATAAAGCATCTTAATGACACCATGAATCATGTTCGTATCCACGTTTATAATCGCCTTCGGCGAGGAAATTCTCTCGACCAAAAACGTGCTCGGCGTTTAAAACATTACTGGAGACTGTTCCTCAAACCATTTGAAGAGTTATCTAACCGACCTTACTATGAAGGTCGTTATTTCAAACGTGAAGTTACGTCTAAAACTATTCTTAATTTAATGTTGGAATATGATGATGAATTGAACGCAACTTATCAATATATCCAAGAGTTAGTCAGATGCTATCATCATCATAAAGTCCATCACTTTCTAGAATTACTACACAAAAGAATTCCTGGGGTTTCACATTACACTAGTCATCGGTGCCATAACCTTTTTCGACGTAGGGCAGGTATTAAACGAGGATTAACCTTTGCTTTCTCAAATGGACAAACCGAAGGTTTTAACAATCGCATTAAACTAATTAAACGCATTGCTTTCGGCTATCGGAATTTCACAACTTTTAAAACACGAATCTACTTGATTATTAATCATAAAATTACAGTAAAATAAAAGAGTCACATACCCTAAAAGTATGTAACTCGTAAAA
>NZ_JACJKU010000145.1 GCF_016901675.1 Limosilactobacillus coleohominis | reverse complement strand
AGTAAAATAAAAGAGTCACATACCCTAAAAGTATGTAACTCGTAAAACTATACCAATTTAGCGAAAATTTCACGATTTTGTTAAACCAACACTAAATGATGTAGAGCCTCATTTTTAAGGGTTATGTTAGATCTTTCTACGACGTTGGTAGTAAGCCCAGCCACCGCACGCAATCAGTGTCAATAGACTAACAATCAACCCTGATATCAGGTATGGTGGAATAAAAGTAAATGAGACGTGGTGAGTGCCACGAGTGATTGGGACTGCCATAAAGGTATTAATGACTTTAATTGGTTTCACGACAGCACCGTCAATCTTGACATGCCAGCCTTTAGCATAAGGAATGGTTGTCATTAAAATTTGCTGATGGTGTTTAATAGTGACTTTACCATTAATTTGATTAGCATGGTAGCTAGTTACTTTTAAAGCTTGTTGTTGAAGAGTCTGGACATCTTTGTTGAATTGATGACCATTAAGCTTGTAAAGACTAACATTTTGCATCCACATGGCTTGCTTTTTCATTGTGAACTTAATTGCTACAGGATGGCCCTTTTGGTGGCTTGCGACGTTGACGACGATAGTATTGTGGTATGTCGGATACTGGTCTAGAGTACGGCCATTTAGTTGAATTGAAGCGACGTTCTTTACGCTTGGCCCTAAGGTTAAGTAGTATGAATCGTTGGTTGAAGGTGTAAAGTGAAGTGTCACACTGGCATTTTGCAGGGGATTATTCCGGATAAAGTTAGTACCAGTAATTTGTTTTACTTTTTGGACGTTTGTAAATTTAACATTATCAAAATTTTGAACATCAAATAATTGATGATTAGCACTATTCCCTGCTAGTAATTGAAAAATCGCTGATTGGTAATTTAATGGATCTAGACTAACATTTTTATAATGGAGAATTTGGTTGCTGGCCCCAAACGCGATTGGAAGTGCGTTTGAATTATGTTTAATATTCACCATATTTGTTTCATAGCGAGTTTTTGAAGAGTACCAATCGGGCCGTGTACTAGTAATTGGCAAGACTTGATTACCATCTGCCTGCTGACCATGGTTCTTAGCCTGCAAAAAATATTTGAACCCTAATAGGGAATCAGTTACTTGAGTACCATTAGAATAAGCGATAAAGCCATCACCAGATGGTTGACCAATTGAACTCATAAAACTGGAAATTGATGGCTCTAAAGTTGAACCAAAGTGTTCAGCGCCATTGTAATCACCTTGAAATGGATCATCTTTAGTCCGCATAAAGTTTTTCGCGGTTCGATAGAATGAATTATCATGGCGTTTATTTTCTTGAACAGCTTTATCCATAGCGGTGGTATAGTTGCCAAATTCAGGTTGAGATACATATGAAATATGATTCAAAGAAACGTAGACATTAGTGGTTACATCTAGTATTACTAGTACCACAAATAGTG
>NZ_JACJKU010000144.1 GCF_016901675.1 Limosilactobacillus coleohominis | reverse complement strand
TTGTCGAAGCGGTTAAAAACTTAACTGCCGTGACAACGATAATTAATATACCAGTGACTATAGTGGGTTGTCAACAAAACTCAGCAAACTTTTTTAACTTTTTTGTAAACATGAACATTAACAAATAAAAGCTGTTTAACATAATGATTATGTCGAACTAACTTAACAATTCAATACTCTAACGATCATATTATTGATTATCAACATTTTTTCAATCAGTTTACTTTTTTTAAAATTAAGTTTAATGGCTTCACAATAACATGACCCACTGATAGAATTTAAGTCGTATTAAATTAAAAAGGAGAAACTAATGGGATTTTTAATTGATTTCATTTTACATATTGATACACACATTATCCAAATAGTTAACACGTTTGGTAATTGGTCATATTTACTACTATTTTTAGTCATTTTTATAGAGACGGGTGCTGTAATCCTTCCATTTCTACCAGGTGACTCATTATTATTCGCTGCTGCAGCTTTATCCGCTAATCAAAATTATCATCTAAGTATTGAAATATTCATTTTAGTATTTTTAATTGCTTGTATCGGTGGTGATTCTCTTAATTTCTTCATTGGTAATAAATTAAGTAAAAAGCTTACACAACATCCGTGGTTTAACAAACTTATTGATCAAAAAAGTCTACATAAAACAGAGCGCTTTTTCGAAAAACATGGTGCTCCTGCCATTATCTTAGCAAGATATATGCCAATCATCAGGACTTTCGCACCATTTGCAGCTGCCGGATCTGGATTCCCTTATCATCGATTTATTAAATACAATTTAATTGCTTGTTTTTCGTGGGTATTTATTTGTTGCGGTGCAGGTTACTTTTTCGGTAATTTACCTTTTGTCCAAGAACACTTTTCAATGATTATTATCGCCATTATTGTGGTGACACTAATTCCAGCTGTTGCAAGTGCTATTAAATCAAAATTTTCAAGTTCTAATGAAGAGCTTGATTAAGTGCTTAGTGTAAATATTAATACCCCAAGAGATTAATAACATCGTAATGCTCCAACAAATAAAGTATTTTAAAAAGAAGTTATCATTAAGTACTAAAATAATGGGGTCAGTCTTTGGATTAAATATCCAATAATTATCATTAAAAAAATGATAATGAAACCAAAGAAAACTATCTTGAAAACTAATCGCTATTAATGATGTAAATACAATCAACATTAACATTAATTCTTGATATAGCGGAATCAGTTCCCATAACTGATTCCGCTTTTTCTTCGCTCTAAATAAAACCAAGAACAATCCAAATGCAATAATCGTGATAACCATTCCATAATGAACCAACACCCTAACTTCAGCGAAATGTTCACTTGCTGTCTTAGACATCGGTAAAAAACGAAAATGCAAATGACCGGAAGAATAACTGCATAAATACTCTATCAATCTATAATAGTCAACCAATATGTGCTTATT
>NZ_JACJKU010000143.1 GCF_016901675.1 Limosilactobacillus coleohominis | reverse complement strand
TTGAAGTGAACCCCCATAGTTGGACGAAAAATTCTAACTATGGGGGTTTACTATGACTAAATTTAGTCTTGAAGTTAAGCTTAAAGCTGTTCAAATGTATTTAGCTGGAATTGGTTCACGGACTGCCGCTCGAAGATTAGGGATTAAAGGGCATATGTCCGTACAGACATGGGTTGCTCGTTATCAAAAATATGGGGTTCAAGGTCTGGAAATTCGTTCATCAAAATATGATTATGATGGCGATTTTAAACTGAAAGTCTTAAACTGGAAAAAACAAAACAAAGCTTCATATTCACAAACAGCACTCCAATTTGATATTAGTAATTTTGGGACAATTGCTAATTGGCAAAGAAAGGTTAAAGAAGGTGGTATTGAGGCCTTGTTTACCAGGAGAGGACGGGCAAAACACATGACAACTAACCATAATCGCCAAGCTAGGAAACAGTTATCAGAATTAGAACGCTTAAAAGCTGAAAATCGAACTTTAAAAGTGGAGAACGAATATCTAAAAAAACTCGAGGCCTTAGTTCAACTTCGCGGACAGTCAAAGAAGAATATCAAATCATTCAAGAACTAAGGCATGAATTCAGATTTAGCTTAACGGAAATTTTGCCATACGCCACCATTAAGCGAAGTACGTTCTATTACCAAGCACATCGACATCAAGCCAAAGATAATCAAGAATTACTTAAAGTCATTAAAGACATCAAAAAGCAGAACCCTGGCTATGGATATCGTCCAGTAACCGATGAGCTACATCGCCGTGGAATCAAAGCTAACCATAAACGAGTTAGCCGTCTGATGCGTGAAAATGGGCTATCGTCGTTAATGTATAATCGACAGACCCGGAAATACAATTCGTCAATTGGTCCTCAAGGTAAAAAGGCCAAGAATCGGTTAAACCGTCGGTTTAACACGAATCGTCCTTATCAGAAAATGGTAACTGATGTGAGTGAGTATCGCTATGGCAATATGAGTCAGGATGAAAAGATTTATCTTTCACCAATTAAAGACCTGTGTTCTGGCGAGATCGTTAGTTATAATATTAGCGATCACCCGACGACTGATTTTGTGATGAAACCATTAATCGAATTAATTAATAAGCGCCCTGTACTAAACTATCGCATGACTGTCCATAGTGACCAAGGCATCCAATATCAAACCAATACATGGCGCCAAACACTAAAGAAGCATCGTATTTTTCAAAGCATGTCACGGCGAGCAACCTGTTTAGACAATGCATCAATGGAGAGTTTCTTTCATACCATGAAAGCTGAATTGTATTATGATCATCATTATCAAACCAAACAGGAATTGATTAGAGCAATGAAGGAGTGGATTGAATATTACAATCAATGTCGCATAAGGCACAAACTAAAAGGCAAGACGCCGATTGAATATCGGAATCTTGCCTTAGAAAAAGTTGCCTAAATTAAAGTGTCCAACTTATAGGGTTCACTTCA
>NZ_JACJKU010000142.1 GCF_016901675.1 Limosilactobacillus coleohominis | reverse complement strand
ACAGTAATATTACATAGATATTTTTCGCCATTATTTGTTTTAGCAACCGTGGTAACTAAGTTGCCGTTAATTTTAACCATATCAGGTTGTACTATCAGTGTTTGAATGACATTACGTTCCTGGGTAACGGTTTGACGATGCCCATTATAGATAATCCACGAACATCTGAAAATCATGGCAACCACGCTAATTAACACCAATAATGAGGTTTTGCTACTGTGTAACCACCAAATTCTTAATAATACTAACAACAATAAAGGAGTGATTAACCAACCATTATAGAATAAACATGGCAGCAACTAGAGAACTAGCAACTGCACAGAAAAATAATGATATGTAATTATTATTTTTTATCTGGATGAATATATTGATCCAGATCTACCTCTTCTAAAATATTAGGATCTAACTTAATTTGCTTTAGTTTGACGTTCTTTAGGTGTATTAACTTCATTGCATATTCATCATTATGGTAGTTTCGTAAATAATTGATTTGCTTAATTCCTGCTTGTAACAAGCTTTTTGTGCATTGTAAGCATGGAAAATCTGTTACATACAAAACCGCACCATCCGTTGGTGTCCCAAATTTTGCACACTGCAACAGTGCGTTCATTTCAGCGTGAATAGTTCGAACACAATGTCCGTCTCGCATATAGCAACCAACATCAATGCAATGATCATCACCGGCTACGGAACCATTATAACCACTACCAATAATTCGTTTATCACGAACTAGCACAGCTCCTACAGATAAGCGCTGACAAGTTCCGCGCGAAGCAACCAACCCTGCTTCAACCATAAAGTATTGATCCCAGTCAATTCTTTTTTTCATGCCCAATCCCCCTTTTTTGTTGTTAAGTATAGCAAATTATTCTGTATTCATCAGATTAAACTGAAATTTGATCCTTTAATTTAGCAACTGTTTTATCTCCAAAACCATTAATATTTTTTAGGTCATCTGCCGATTTAAACCCGCCATGTTGTGAACGATACTCGATAATTTTATCAGCCTTTTTATCTCCAATGCCGTCGATTTTCGTCAAATCATCCTTAGTAGCATTATTTAAATTGATTTTATCCTTGCTGTTTTGCAGTGGCATGTCATTAGAAGTTCCTTGTAATAACTGTTCACCGACTTTAGGAATCTTAACTACCTGTTGATCTGCTAATTCTTTAGCCAAATTGACCTGATTTAAATCGGCATCGTTATTACTCCCACCTGCCGCAAAAATTGCTTCTTCTACTCTTGATCCACGCATTAAATGATATACTCCAGGACGATTCACAGCTCCTTTAATATCAACACATATTTTCTGACCAGCAGAAGGCTTAGAACTATTTCTAGACTGCCCTTTACTTATTTGTTGATTATTTATTAATGACTTTTGTGAATCCCAGTGATATCCACACTTAGAGTAACAAAAAGTCCCACCAAGTATAATTAATATCACAATTGGTATTATTAGTCGCCAGTATAATGT
>NZ_JACJKU010000141.1 GCF_016901675.1 Limosilactobacillus coleohominis | reverse complement strand
ACAAAGGCTAGTGGATGCTGTTAAACATTTATTAGTCATTGATCTGTTGGCGGGTGAAATATTAATCAATATTTCCCGGGAAATACGGCCTGAGGGTGAAACTTTATTAGATCTCGAATGGCAACAAAATCAGTTGGTTTTAACCGGTAGTGCGCCACAAATCATGGTGACACCGATGGATGAACTAGTTAATGACTGTCATCACCAAGCATTGCACATTCTATGGAAGCACCCCATTCGTTATGCAGATACTACTGATTCGGATTTGGTAAGTGTTGCTTGTGATGTGGCAGTTAATCAGTATCTGCCAGAACCGCCAAGTGGAACGATGACTCTGGCTAAATTAATGCAGATATTACGGCAGCCGCTATCTGCAGAGCAAGATTCAAGCTATTATCTTCAAAAGTTACGTCAAATGAATGTCCAACAACGACAACGGTTTAATCAAGAAGTGAAAAAAGAACAATTGACTAGTCCAGAAAAGTTGCATCAAGGTTGGTTTAATTCTGGCAATGATTTGATTCGAACTGGGAAATTGGCAAATGTGGTCCGGCACAGTACAGAAAAATTAACAGAACACCAGCGTGGACTATTACCGCAATCGGTTCAAGCAAGTTTGGGAATATCCCAAAACAATTACGAACTCCCATTTCGCAAGGCATTTTGGAAATTAATTGGACCGGTCTCAGACGGTTATCAAGCATCACGGGCGCGGTTTAACCGTCGCCAGCCACAAAGACTTGAATTACCGGGGAAAATAACCCGCTTTGTCAACCAGCTTTATGTATTTATAGATCAATCAGGATCGATGAGTAATAAAACAGTCAGCCAGATCATTAGCTTAATTAATCAGCTAGCCCATCAAGCTGGCGTACAAATGTTAGTTGGTGATTTTGATGCTCAAATTCAGACGCCGCCACAAGTTGTCAATCCACAACATCATCTGAAAATGGAGAGGCATGGTGGTGGAGGAACCAGCTACCAGCCAATTTTCGATTATTTAAAAGGGCATAATATTGTTAAGTCTACACCAGTAATGATCATTACGGATGGGTGGGGAGAGGAAGCAATTGATCCCCATGGCTTTTATCGGATACTATGGTTACTCACTCCTGATGGAAAATTATCTGTTAAGGATAATCCAGGAGTGACTAGTAGATTGAAGGTGCAAGAATGAAATTAATACCACCACATCAGCTCCAAAAGATTTTAGATAATGACCTTGAATATCAGCAAGCCAAAAAATTGTTATGGCTAAATTGGGATGAAGATCCTAATATGTTGTATCACCAAATGATAGAACCAGATGTAGTATCACTTGCGCGGTCATTACAATCAACAGGATTGATAAGCGGACGTGTGAATTTAGCTGACTATCGATCTGTAAGCCAATTGGTAGGGCAACATGATCATTGGTTTTCATCGAACGCAAAAAAGGAACTATTAAAGCCGTTCGAATAACAGAGTTATTTCGGTATAATAG
>NZ_JACJKU010000015.1 GCF_016901675.1 Limosilactobacillus coleohominis | reverse complement strand
GTCACATACCCTAAAAGTATGTAACTCGTAAAACTATACCAATTTAGCGAAAATTTCACGATTTTGTTAAACCAACACTAAATGATGTAGAGCCAATTAATCGGCGTTGTTGCTTACAATGCCGATTTTTTTCTTGCAAAAAAGCTTAATTAGTTATATAGTTAGTTACACAAGTAATTAACTAACTAACATTTATCAGAAAGGAGGCTAAACCTGTGCATTTTGAATTTGATCAATCCGCACCGATTTATCAACAATTAGCAGACCAAATGGAAGAAATGATTTTTTCAGGGCTTTTCCCTGAAGGTCAACAGGTTCCCTCTACCACCCAATTATCACAAGAACTTCACATTAATCCAGCAACTGTTCTTAAGGGAATGAACCTTTTGGTGGATCACCACCTTCTCGAAAAGAAACGCGGGTTAGGGATGTTTGTTAAGAAAGGCGCCAAGGAACGGATTATGGAAAAACGTAAAGAAGGTTTCTATCAAAACTACGTCGTCAGTCTCATCAAAGAAGCCACCAAACTACAAATCACTGAAGATCACTTATTATCATTAATTCAACGGGGGTATCAAAATGGCAACACTCAAAATTAACCAGCTTACTAAGCGCTTTGGTAATCATGTCATTTTAGACAATTTAACTTTTCAAATTGAACCAAATAAAATTTATGGACTTTTAGGCCAGAATGGTGCAGGAAAAAGCACTTTGCTCAATATTATCAACAATCGTAATTTCCCAACCGATGGAGAAATCCACCTAGACAATTCAACAGTTAACAATAATCATGACGCCTTGCAAAAACTATTTTTAATGAGTGAAACTTCCATGTATCCAAAACGCTCTCGTGTCAGCGACATGTTTCAGTTAGCAAATGATGGTTATGGTCAATTTAACTTCGCCATGGCTCATCGCTTAACCCATTCTTTTGGTGTTGATGAAAAAGCCCACCTTAGTAATCTCTCAACAGGATTAACTACGATTGCCAAACTAATCACTGCCCTATGCGTCAATGCTGATTTTATCTTCCTCGACGAACCTACTTTGGGCCTTGATGCTGGTCACCGTGAACTTTTTTATCGTGAACTAATGAAAACTTATGAAGAACGTCCGCGAACTTTCGTCCTCTCCACTCACCTAATTAGTGAAATCCAAAATCTGGTTGAACATGTTTGGATTCTAGACCATCATCAATTTATTCGTAATGAAGATGTTAACGACTTATTAGCAAATGCTTATGCAATTAGTGGGCCTTCTAAATTAGTTGACGAGTATACCAGCGACTTAACTATCTTGGATCAACAAACTCTTAGTAACATCAAAACTGTTTATGTTGTTCAGCCGTTATCTGAAAATAAGGTAATTCCAGATCAAATTAAAATTGAGCATATTGACCTGCAAAGAGCATTCACAGCATTAACCATTGGAAAGGAGAATTAATATGCAATTACCGCTTATTTATAAAAAATCAATGCAGAGATATTTCTACGCACTTGGCATTATCTTAATTACCGTATTAGGCTTTAACATTCTCGGTGAACTGTTAGGTTTATTATCAGGTAACGGTCTCTCAGGGCTGACTCTTTCATCCTTCTACCATGGGGTTGCTGATCCATTTTTAAGCTGTTCATTTGTCTTAATGGGAGTTTACTATCTTGTTGAGCCATATAGTGAATTCAAAATTGGTATTCAAAATGGCCAGTCCCGTTGGCAAATCTGGGTTAGCCAAATTTATGGCGTCCTTTCAATTAGTATTTTTGCCTGGCTAATTTATTTATTCGGTACTGGTTTTCAACACCTAAATGTGGCAACCGCATTCGGAATTTTATTATTAATTATTGATATCGTAGTATTCTCTTATGCTATCGGTAGTGGTTTTGCTCTTTTATCCCGCCTTTGGAAAATCATTGTCGGGATTGCCCTCCCAACTATCTTGTTAATTCTGATAGTCCAAATTATCCGACTAATGGTTAATTTCTGGCATCCTAGTGCTGCTACCTTAAATACATTGGCTGGTATTTTTAATTGGCACGGCTCTTGGATTTTATTCGGTTTGCTATGGTTAGCAATCATGCTCGGTTGCAGTTATCTCTTCACCATGCATCAACAATTACGGCGTGATTAAAATCTCATTTAATACAATTCAGCGGGTGATAAAAAGTCAATCATGACTTTTTATCACCCGCTTTTTTAATTCATTTCTCCCGTATGTTGATTACGAAAATCCGTTGGTGTAATTTGCAATTTATTTTTAAACAAGCGAAATAATGACGAAGTGTTCCGATAACCCAAACGCTCTGCAATTTTACTAACCGGCCAATCGGTATCTAATAATAAACTCTCTGCTATTAGTAATCGTTTACGATCTAACAACTCACCAAACGACATTCCTGTGTTTTGTTTAATTTTGTTGCCTAAATAATTTTTATTATAGCCAAAGTGATCACTTACTTGAGCCAACGTAACATCAACATAGTGTTTATCAATATAATCAATCACATGATTTAGTGGATCACTACTTGAATTCCGAAGGTGAATACTAGTAATAATCGGCTCTGGCAAGCAACTCAACGCGGCTTCCATTAATCTTCCCCGGGTTTCAAATGGTCGTCCATTAGTTAGTCCATAATACATTAGTTCTTGCCATATCAATTTCACATCATCATTATTATTCAAATCATAGATTAAATAACTGTCATGGCTTGCTTGACTATCTAACACGTTATACATAAAACGGTGAAATCCTTTTGCAGGTCTGATTGTATGTAAAAAATTTGTTGGTAACTGTTGTGGATCAATCAGGATGTTGACTAATAAGTCATTCGTATCCATATATCCATAACGTTGGATTAAGGTTTTATCCATTACTAACAGTTGACCCGCTTTTAATAGATATTCATGACCATTTAGCTGCTGTTGTGAGCTCCCAGAAAATTGGTAATTAAATTCAATAAAACTATGCGTATGTGCCGGCATATAAGAATAGCGGTGCTGCTTTGTCACTTGTACATATGAATCAGCAAAAAAGTTGCTACGGGGTATTTTGGGAATCATTCCTGGTCCATATTGCAGCCCCATATCGTTAATATTAATACCATTATTAAGCCGTTGTTTGGTTTCAACAGGATCTTCCTTTAACAATAACTTGCGTAATTTTTCCATACCAATTTTGTCCTTTAAATACTAAAACTCTGGTCATCACTGCCAATAAAGCAATTATAATTTGTGAACCTGTGATCTTGCAACTAAACCACTCACTTTTTAATATTGTAAGCGCTGCCAAATAATCATAAAGTAAACATAGGAATTATTAGTTTTGTTATTTAGATTGCGAGGTTCTTTTTATGGATAATAAACAACTTACTGCCGAATATCGGCCATTGGCCGCGGCTGCGGGGATTGGTTCAATCCTCGGTTCAGGAATTATTGTTGGCCTTTCTGCCACCATTACTGTTTGGCAAAAGGGTCTTGCTTTAACCAATGGTCAGGTCGGAGTGATCTCTGCTGCATTAACATTTGCAATCGCCATTGGTGGTTTCCTTCCTGGTTCCGTTAGCAAGGCGTTTGGATTAATCCGCTCATTTAACTGGACTAACTTTTTCTACGCCTTAGGAACTTTAATTTGTGTCTTCACTCCTAATTATTTGGTTTTACTCCTGGGTGTAATAATCACAGGTCTCGCATCTGGAATTGATTTACCACTTAGTTTAACGGTAATTTCACATGATGCACCAAATGAAAAAGTTTCTTCCAGCCTTGTCTCATCCACCCAAATTTACTGGCAAATTGGAATTTTCATTTCATATATCTGTTCATTCATTGTTTCAAAGATGGCGGGTGCCACTGGTGCACGAGTTGTCTTTGGTATTTTAACAATTATTGCTGCCGTCACCTGGTTATGGCGCACTAATTCAGCAAAGTTTAAAAAATTTCACGCTGACGGTGACCAATTCCGTGCTGCTGAGGAGCATAAAACTGATACTAAATTAAGTAGTTCTTCTGCAATGAAGGTCCTCTTTTCTGGTGAAGGAAAGAGTCGTTATCTTGGATTATTCCTAGGAATTTTTATTTTCTATATTTTCTGGAATTTATTAGCCAACACCTTCGGCCAATTCCAAACCTTCACTTTAGTTCAGGCACACGCTTCACAGACATTTGCTACGGGAGCGGGAATTGTTCTTAACTTCGTAGGACTCGCTGCTGTTACAGCATTTTCATCCGTCGCTTCAAGCCCTAAACGAAATACCTTTTTTGTAATCGGCATGATTATTCAAGCAGCCGCGATGTTTGGACTGGCAATTTCTAGTCACGATTTATGGCCAATTGTGATTGCAATTGGTTGTTACAACATTGGTAATAACATTGCTGGTGAGGCAATTTATAAAGTTTGGACTCAGGAATCATTCCCAGTTGAAACTCGTGCTTCCATTCAAGGATTTATGAATGGTTTCTCCCGCTTTGCTTGTGGTCTTTTCGCATTTGTAACCCCATCTCTTGTGATGCCTAACGTAATTCGTTACACCATGTTTGGCTTCACTGCCTTAATTATTATTGGATTTATTGCTGGCCTCTGCGTCATTGCTCTGGAAAAAAGTACGGTATTATCCAACAACGCTCAAAGGAGTAATTAGTATGGCATTTACTTTTCAAATTAATAATCAAGTCAAGTTTAATCATAATCAGTCCCTGCTTAATAAAGCGGCTGCTCTGACGCTAAAGCTAAAATCAACAGTGGTAAAACCCGTCGCCATTGTCGAACCGGTTAAAGATAGTAGCAAGCTCAACGAAACAGGAATGAAGAAAATTGATGACATCACTAATCTGGATAAACATCAGCTAAAACGTGATGATCGAGTGATCCTAGATTTTGGTAACCACTACGTTGGCCACTTTAAAATTAACATCCGCCATATTGGGTCACCACAAGATGCTCCATTAGCACTCAAAATCAAATTTGCTGAAACTCCGGCTGAATTTGCTTTTAACTCTGCTGATTATGATGGTTGGCTTAGTAAATCATGGATTCAAGAAGAAACTATTCACATTGACCAATTACCAGTGGAACTTAATTTGCCACGTCGTTATGCCTTTAGATATGTTGAGTTAAAAGTCATCGATACTTCACCAAAATGGTCTGCTATCTTTAGCGATCCTGAGCTAACCGCCCTTAGTTCTGCTGACTGGAACAACTACCAACCAGTGAAACTATCAGATCATGAATTGCAATCAATCTACGACGTTAGTGTTAAAACTCTTTATGACTGTATGCAAGAAGTATTTGAAGATGGGCCAAAAAGAGATCGTCGTCTCTGGCTTGGTGATCTTCACCTTCAAGCACTTGCTAACTATGCCACATTCCAGAATAACGTCTTAGTTAAACGGTGTTTATACCTGTTCGGAGGTATGTCTGCTAAGGATGGGCGAATTGCTGCAAATGTTTTTACCAATGGTGATCCACAACCAGATGATACTTTCCTCTTGGACTATGGGCTATTCTTCATCTCCACATTAGACGACTATGTTACAGCATCCAATGATTTAGCCACACTACGTGATCTTTATCCTATTGCTAAGAAGCAAGTTGAGGTGGCTCTGAATTGTGTTCATGATGGTATTTATGAACCCGATGATGATTATCCTGTATTCGTTGATTGGTCCAATGAATTTGATAAAACCACTGCTGGACAAGCCATTATTATTTATGCACTAAAGCAATTCATCCACCTTGCCCAACAACTTAACCATGATGATGACATTAATAAAGTCCAACCGATTCTTGATGAAATGGTGGATCATTCAATTAACGACTTATATGATACCAAGCATCATCTTTTCGTTTCCGGGTCTAATCATGAATTCAATGTTGCCAGTCAAGTCTGGATGGTTCTAGCTGGTGTTGTCAGCGATGAGAATGCCAAACAAATAATGAGCTCAATGAAGAAAGAACTCTTCCCAATTACAGGAATTGCTACTCCATATATGTATCACCACGTTGCAGCAGCCTTTTTTAAAGCCGGACTTAAAGATGATGGTATCGAACTATTAAAAGATTACTGGGGCAAAATGATTAAACTTGGTGCTGATACCTACTGGGAAGCATTTGAGCCAGAAAATACAAATTATTCGCCTTATGGTAGTCCGATTGTTTCCAGTTATTGTCATGCTTGGGGATGTACACCTGCATTTCTCATCAAAAAATATTTATTAAATTAAGGAGTAATTCATTATGGACAACGTGAATAAACCAAAAATGGATAAAAAAACTTTGTCACTAGTAGTAGTGGCCGGTACAGCCTCCTATCTTGACTCGAGTTTATTAGTTAGTTTAGGAGTTGCATTACCAATTTGGACTAAGTTAATGCATTTAACCCCATTGGTAACTGGTTTTATATCAACCCTACTCACCTTAATGGTTGCCTTGGGATCCGTGACTGGCGGATGGCTATCGAACCGTTTTGGACGGGTTCGTGTCTTTAACCTAGACATTTTATTTGTTGCAATTGGAGCACTTATTATTGCTTTTGCTCCGAACTTAACGATTCTGCTACTAGGTACGATCATTGCAGGATTAGCTTCTGGTGCCGACCTGCCAACTTCATTAGCAGTTATTTCAGAACGGACCTCTGATAAAATGTACGGTCGGAGTATCACAATTACCCAGATTTTTTGGACGATTGGGATCCTGCTTTCACAATTCATTGGTTTCCTGACTTCTGGTATGACTGTTGGTTCCGTTCGTTATATTTTTGGTGTAATCGCCTTAGTTGCATTTACAAACTGGTGCATCCGGGCCTTTTCAAACAAATTCAAGAATGTCGAAGAATCTCTTCAAAAAGCTGAATCAACTAACAAGGCTGATCAACATGAACAAAAGAAGGTTAAGTTAAGTGACATTTTAAAGAATAAGCAATACGTTAGTGTATTAATTGCTCTAACCCTCTTCTACTTATTCTGGAACCTTCCTGCCAACACCTGGGGATCCTTTGTTAACTACTTCTTAGTTACTGTTTCTCATCGAACTCAGACATATGCCACTTTGATTGCATTGGTAGCTAACCTATTTAACCTAGCTTCCAATTCGTTCTATGTCAAAGTTTCAGATACTAAATACCGTTATCCAGTAATGTATGGTGCAATTATCATTGGCTCATTAGCATTCTTATGTGCTGGTGTTTGGAGTTCTGTATGGTGGGCATTTTCAGTTGCATACGTTGTTTACTCTGCTACTAATACCCTTTGTGGTGAACCAATTTACAAGATTTGGACGCAAACCTTCTATCCTGTCAACGTCCGTGCTTCCATCACTGGTTTTTCATATGGATTTGTTCGGTTCTTCACCGCTATTTTCTCACTATTTACACCAACACTAATGGCTTGGTCAGTTCAAAACTTCCTCTGGATTATTTTCGCTTGCGCATTAATTTCTGGTGGCTTTGCTGTCCTGATTGTTCGAATGCTTCACAACCGTGGTTTGGAATAGAAATTGCATCGAGGATGGCATATTGTCATCCTCGATTTCATAGAAAGAGGTTTTAATATGAATAAATATTGGATCTGGTTCCCTGGTGATTTTGAAATCCACGAAGGAATGTTACAGAATTTTACTCGTGAAGAACGTGGCATGCGTTGGCCTGCTTATTGGTACATCGATGATTGCTACAAGAACATTAAATTCGAAAAAACATATGATCTCGCTGAACCAACTACTTTTACCGTTCATACTCATCAGCAAGGTTACATCACCATTAACGACATTAAATATCACGTCAATGAACCCATCACTCTTGATGCGGGCAAACAATCAATTGTCGTCTATATTTTTAGTCCTGACCAATTACCAACTATCTACATTGAAGGTGACGTCATCTATTCCGATCCTAGTTGGGTAGCAGATAATTACGTTATTCAGAGGCCCGTTGGCTACAGTAAGCTGTTCACCGAGTTAAGCGATAATCCCGCTAAAATTCCATATCATCATCAAACAATCCAGCCCGTATCCATGACAAATATTAATAATGGTCTGTTGGTTGATTTTGGTAAAGAGATTAATGCCGCTCTTAAGTTTAGCGGTCTCAAAAAGCCAATTACAGTTTGCTATGGTGAATCAAAAGCCGAGGCACTTGATACCAAAATGTGTTACTACCAACAATCAAACATTATTGATCCATCAAAGATTGTTAAACGAGCTTTTCGTTACCTGTTTATTCCTAACTATTCTGCCAATTCAATCAATGTTGTCGCAGATTGTATCTACTTGCCAATGCAAAATAAGTCCTCATTTAACTCCGATGATGAACTTTTAAATAACATTTGGCAGGCCTCAATCAGGACATTTAAATTATGCAGTGAGGTTTTCTACATTGATGGTATTAAACGTGACTGGTGGATTTGGGGCGGTGACGCTTACCAAGACAACTACATTAACCAATATTCATTCTTTAATGAAGATGTTGACAAACGTACTATCATTGCCCTCCGAGGCCATGATGAGGTTCTTCAACACATTAACACTATTGTTGATTATTCTTTACTATGGGTCATTAGTATCTACAACCATTACGAAATGACTGCAGATACAGAATTTCTAGAAATGATTATGCCACGAATGGAAAAAATGATGCAATATCTCCTGAATCAAACTAATGATCTAGGCTTTATCTACGGCCGTCAGGGAGATTGGATTTTTGTTGATTGGTCGGAAATGGATAAGGACGGTACCGTTGCTGCAGAGCAAATGTTCCTCCTTCAAGCACTGAAGGCCATCATTACTGCTAAAAAGGCACTGAATCAAGATACCAGTAATTATGAAAACCGGTTTAATACCTTAAAAGAAAATACGGTTAAATACTTCTGGGATAATGAACAAGGTGCTTTTATTGATAGTTACGAATCAGGAAAACATCATGTTACAAGGCACGCTAACATTTTAGCAATCTTATTCAACATCGTTGATGATGATAAGAAACAACAAATTTTACACAACGTGCTTTTAAATGACCAAATTACCCAATTAACCACTCCTTACTTCAAATTTTTTGAACAAGATGCACTGTGTCAACTTGGTCAGTTAAAAACTGTTTATGACACGATCAAAGATTACTGGGGATCAATGATTAAAAAAGGTGCAACTACTATCTGGGAAGAATATGACCCATCTGTAACTGGCAAACAACAATTTGCTATGTATGGTGATCCATTTGGTAAAAGTCTTTGTCACGCTTGGGGAAGCAGCCCTGTTTACCTCCTCGGACGATACTTTATGGGATTACAACCAACATCAGCCGGTTATTCAACCTTTGAAGTAGCTCCTCATTTAACCATGTTTAAGCATCTCGACTGTACCCTGCCCATTAAAGGTGGATCTGTTCATTTTCGGGTTCATGATGGTCAAGTTGACATTACAACTGACCGTCCAGGAGGAACTGTTGTAACTGGTAAAGAAAAAATATTATTGCAACCAAACCAAGCAGTAACGATTACTAATGAAAATTAATTATGAGTGAATACAAAAGATGGTCGCTAACATCTGATTAGTTTCAGTGTTAGCGACCATCTTTAATTAATTATTGAAGTGAATCCCAAGCAGGCAGCTGAATTGGCGTCTGTTTAGCAATTTCTTTTATTTCATCAGTAAGGTATTTCTTATTAATTACTGCTTCATAAGTATATTGTTCAAACCAATCCTGGCTCATTACAAAATAGCCTTGATCACCGTTCTTATCTCCCCAGCTATTCTCAATTTTCCACCGGTTAGGTTGACCATTCACCATATTATAACCTGTCAACGTCATGGCATGAGTCACCGCGGCTTGATGAGTCTCTAATCTTTCTTTTTTGTTCATTGTAAAGTCAATTCCAAGTAATTCTTCACGACGATAAAGTTTGGCATCCATCAAGCCACGTTTGCGATCCATTTGTTGCAGAATATCATTACCTACCCAAATTGTTTCGTTCCCATCTAATTGGTTTAACACGACTGTTTGAAGGTCTTTAAACGGGACATTAACGAATTGAATCGGAATTCCACCATTAACATTATCCTGAGATGGTAAAAAGTATACTTGACCGTACTCATGGTCAGGAGCATTAGTTACCACTACATAATCATGAAGGTCAGTATCAAAATACTGATGGTAGAAATCAATTGGCGTCATTTTGCCATCGTAATGGTAATTATGATCATCATCCCGATACTCTAAATCGAATTGTGCAGGTGGTTCACCAAATGCATAAGCACAAGCACGGTAAACATCATTCATCATTTGATGACGAATGGTCCTGATTTCTTCATCACCGGCATTTTCATGAACAAGTTTTCGTAACGCGAGTCCATCCTTTTTCATCATGTAAGTCAAAACTTCACCAATATCAGTGGTGTCTTCAGTATTATGCGTATCTGGCATCACATAATGTGGTACTACTCCATATTTTTCGATAATTGAAGCGGCATTAGCCCATTGTCCACCATCCGTTTCTGCGGAAGAAAGATAGAAATTAACTAACCGATCACGAAAGGGATAGTTAGCCGTTGCCAAAATATTGTCAAAAAATTTGTTAGCTCGTTCAATTCGATCCCAGAAAAACAGGTAGTTTTGGGATAATTCAAAATCTTTGAAATGATATTTCAAAGCGAACTTATGCCGCAGCGTATTTAACGTCGCAAATGACCAACAACGTCCACTATGTTTTTGATTGCTGACTTTACCAGTTTTGATTTCATGAGAAAAAACACGGTGTAAGCGTTGACTAATTTCAGGATCTTCACTCGTTGCTTTTATCCCATTTTTTCTGACTGCTCGTTCGATAACTTTAGTTGTTCCACGTGAAACATAACTATTATGAAACTGGTTAATCATATCGTCGGTTATTATTTCTTTGCTCATTTATCAAAATCCCCTGCGCTTTCGTTTTGCTGTCTCAATTACCTAGCCGTTTTCACCAATTTTCTGGTGTTGCAACATAATCGTCAACACCATTTGGGTTACCACTCCATTTAAATTTATCATACCAAATAGCATGCTTTTCCTGATTCAATCCGTCAATGGCATTCATTTCATCCGGCGTCAGTTCAAAATCGAATATCTGCATATTCTCTCTCATCCGCTGTTCATGGATTGTCTTAGAAATTACAATAATCCCGTGTTGCAATCCCCACCGTAATTCCACTTGTGCTGGTGTCTTATGATGTGCAGCTGCTATCTTTTTCACTACTGAATTGGTTAACAACTTCCCGCTTCCAAGTGGTGACCATGCTTCAATATGGATTCCTTGTTGTCGATCAAAATCAACAATGTCTTTTTGATGAATATTAGGATTAACCTCAATTTGATTAACCGCTGGGGTTACCGTCCCATGATCCAAAAGGTCAATCATTCGACCATTATCAAAATTTGAAACACCAATTGCACGAGCTTGCCCGTCCTTTAAAATTGCTTCCATTGCTCGCCATGTTTCATTATATTTACCAGTCACCGGCCAGTGTTCTAGTAACAAATCTACATGATCTGTTTGTAAATCTTGCAATTGCTTTTCAAAAGCCTTCCGAACACGATCGTAGTCCCCTTGATCGCCATTAAAAATCTTAGTAGTTAAGAAAATATCATCCCGTTTAACGCCGTCAGCTTGCATTGCTGCTTGAATGCCTTCGCCAACTCCCTTTTCGTTGCCATACTGCTTGGCAGTATCAATTAATACATAGCCATTGTGCAACGCAGTTTGTACAGCTTGAGATGCTTCTTTATTGGTTGATTTCCAAACTCCTAATCCTAATTGTGGAATCTTAACACCATTATTTAACGTAATTTGAGGTTGTAAGTTTTTATTCATAATCCTCACCTTCAATATTTTATCAATCTATCCCTTACAATATTGGTGATAATAAACGCGAGGCGGTTTGTTTAAATCGTAGCCACAATGACTGCTGAGTAAACATTTCCGGAGTTACTACTTTACTATGCCGAATATCATTCATAAAAATTTGCTCTAGACGATCAGTAATCTGTGGATCATAGATAAAGCTGTTAATTTCAAAGTTCAATTTGAAACTCCGGTAATCCAAATTAGCAGAACCAACCGAAGCCATTTTGCCATCTATCATAACTGTTTTAGCATGCATAAACCCATTCTCATAGTAATAGATGGTAACCCCCTCGTTAGCTAACATTCGTGCATAATATTGAGTCGCACGATAGACAAACGGATGGTCTGGTTTACATGGAATCATAATTCGGACATCAATTCCTGAATGGGCTGCTACTTTAAGGGCATCAATCATACTATCATCGGGAATTAGGTATGGTGTCTGAATCCAGATGTGGTCCTGTGCAGCATTGATTAAGCGTAGATATCCTAATTTAATCGTTTCTAACTGGTTATCAGGACCACTAGAAACGATTTGGACTGGGGTGGTTGCATTAGTCACCTTAATTGGTGGGAAAAAACGCCGATAATGAAGAATTTGGTTGGGAGTTCCCTGCATAGTGGCATTCCAATCACGGATAAACCGTTGCTGCAAAGAATACACACTACCACCAATTAATCTCAGGTGGGTATCGCGCCAATAACCGAATTTAGCAACACGACCTAGGTATTGATCGCCAACATTAAACCCGCCGACATAGCCAATCTTACCGTCAATTGTTACAATTTTTCGGTGATCACGATAGTTAATCCGAAAGTCAAACCAGTTGCTTCTGGTCATCAAAAATTGAGCGGCCGCACCGCCATTGGCCCGTAATTGATTATAGAAGCTTGGCTGTACTCCTCGTGAACCCCAGGAATCATATAATACTCGAACTTCTACTCCTTCTGCGGCTTTCTGTTCCAATAATGTTCGTAATTGATTACCAATTTGATCGTTATAAATGGTATAAAACTCAATATTGATGGTTTTTTTGGCCATTTCAATGTCTTGAAACATCTTTTCGAAAAGCTGGTTACCATCATCGAAGATCTCAACGTGATTATGTCGGGAGAAAAAAGCATCATCCAAGTTTTGAAATAATTGGACCGTCCGCCAATATGTCATCTTAGTTGCCTTCTTGGGCTTCATCATATTAGCAAACTGCTTTTTTTGCTCCTCAATTGCTTCAGAAAGTTCTAATTGCGTTGCTGTTTGAATTCGTTCCATTCGTTGGCGAGTTGGCTTTCTCCCAAGAAAGGCGTAAGCAACGAATCCTAAAACCGGAATCAGTGTTAAAACTAACAGCCACGCCCAGGTTGCTGCAATATCGCGTTTTTCTCTAAAGACGGTTATTAATGCAGCAATTTCATTAATGAGGACAATCGCAATTATTAAGATACGAATAATATTCCATGTTAAATCCATTGTGATGCCCCCTTTATATTCAACTATAATTTTACCGCAATCCATAAGATGAACCAAACACTCAGTTCCAGTATAATGGTAGTTAAATAACTAAAGGAGTGAAAGAGATGTTTCCAGAATTAGCCGTTGGTCAAATTAGAGCTTTTCATATGTTATTTAACCAAAATCCAGTATTGGCCATTATCATCCTTGTAGTCTTAATTGCTCTCGCGTACTATTTTAAAAATCATTAAAACTAAAGTTTCACATGAAACAAAACGGGTTACCAAAGTTGATCATCACTTTGGTAACCCGTTCTTTTATTTATTAACTAGTCTTTGTCTTCACTAGTGTCCTTGTCGTCAGATTGGTATTCTTTACTATCATCGTCTGCCGCATCCTTAGCATCAACGATTTCAAGCTTGCCATCTTTCATTTCAGCAACTAAGTGCTTTGCATCAAGGTGGTCAAGGTAGTAATCTGTTACCTTGTCACGAATTTGTTGTTCAATAACTCGACGAAGTGGCCGTGCACCCATTTCTTTGTCATAGCCTTCATCAATCAAGAACTTCTTAGCTGTTGGGGTAACCTTTACATCCATTCCCTTCTTAGCTAACGTCTTGTTAACATCACTAATCATCAAGTCAACAATCTTTTGAAGATCATCCTTAGTTAAGCTGTGGAATTCAACAATGGCGTTAAACCGGTTCAAGAATTCTGGACGGAAGTAAGTTGTTAACTTCTTGATTAAGTCTTCATCGTCCTTTTCGTCACCAAGTTTAACTGGTGCATCGTTTGAGTATCCGGCATTGGAAGTGGCAATAATTACAGTATTCTTAAAGTCAACTGTGTTACCTTGTCCATCAGTTAACCGACCATCATCTAAGACTTGGAGAAGCAAAGTGATAACCTGTGGGTTAGCCTTTTCAATTTCGTCCAATAGGATGATGGAGTATGGGTGACGACGAACCTTTTCAGTTAACGTATTTGAGTTGTCGTCATAGCCAACATAACCAGCAGTAGTACCAATCAACTTGGAAACAGCTGTCCGGTCAGAGTATTCAGACATATCCAAACGGATAATATCGTTCTTGGATCCAAACATGTCTAATGCTAATTGCTTAGCTAATTCAGTCTTACCAACACCTGTTGGTCCAACGAAGAGGAAGCTTCCGATTGGACGGTTCCCTTCATCAAAACCAGCCCGGTTCCGACGAATTGCCCGTGCAACTGCTTCAACAGCTTCATCTTGACCAATAACTTTACCTTCTAGACGCTTGTCCATTTCCTTTAAACGTTGAACATCACTAGCACCGATCTTTGAAACTGGAATACCAGTCATTTGTTCAACAGCGGCTGCAACGTCTTCTGGAGTTGCTGTGACTTCTTCTTGCTTAGAGTGATCCTTGATTTGCTTCTTCAAATCAGCAATCTTATCCTTAGCATCTTGAGCTGCCTTGTAGTCTTCCTTTTCAGCAGCTTCCTTTTGTTTCTTTTCTTCCTTCTTGATTTCAGCTTCAATCTGCTTGACATCCTTTACTGGGTGTTTAGCAGCTAAGTGTGCAGCTGTCATATCAATCAAATCAATGGCCTTGTCAGGTAATGACCGTTGTGGAATGTATTGAACAGAGTAGTCAACTGCTGCTTGTAAAACATCGTCTGGTAATTTAACGTTGTGGTGACGTTCATACAAGTCACGAATACCCTTTAAGATAGCTAGTGTATCTTCCTTACTTGGAGCATTAACAGTAACAGCGTTAAACCGACGTGCTAAGGCAGCATCTTTCATAATTGTGTTTCTGTATTCATCTTGAGTAGTAGCACCAATAACAGTAATTTCACCACGAGATAATGCTGGTTTAATAATATCAGCCATCCCTTTAGAACCGCTATCAGAGCCAGTAGAACCAGCACCGATAATCTGGTGAATTTCGTCGAAGAAGAGAATAATATTACCAGCCTTTTTGACTTCGTCAATTAGCTTTTGCATATTTTCTTCAAAGCTGCCCCGATATTGAGTTCCTGCTTCCAATCCGGAAATATCAATACTGATGATTTCCTTGTCCTTAATTGGTGCTGGAACATCACCGGCAACAATTGCTTGAGCCAGTCCTTCAACAACCGCAGTCTTACCAACACCAGCATCACCTACTAGTACAGGATTGTTCTTAGTCCGCCGACTAAGAATTTCAGCAGTTTCTTGAATTTCTTTATTCCGTCCAATAACTGGGTCTAATTCTCCTTGGCGAGCTTCTTCAGTTAAGTTCCGTCCAAGCTTGTGCAGGATACTCTCCTTACCTTCGTTAGGCTGTGGTCCTGGTTGACCTCCTTGTTGTGGGTTAGCTCCACCAGATAGTTGACCAGTTTGCCGATATTGAGCAAATTCTTCTGGTGTTACTTCTCGACCATTAATGAGATAACGACGGTTGTCAGAATTAAAGCCGTTCATACCTCCCATTAATTGGTTAAAAATGTCATTCATGTCATCGTTAAATGGGTCTCTTGGATTTTGTGCCATATTGGTTTTCCTCCTGTTTTAATTTTTATTTTTCAATGTTAAAAACGAGATTCGTCGCTTGACTACACATTTCTAACTTAATCGTCTAATAAGTAGTTTTCTTCTAATTCGCGTAAAACCTGCCACATTTGAGTGTGCTGAGCCTTAGCAATTGCATCTAAGTCTCGCAAGTTAAGTGACGTAGCACTAGATTGCTGCTTGTTAAACGCTTTGTGTAAAGTTGTGTAGCCATAACCCGAAATCTTTGCTACTCGATAAATCGTCAAATGATTAGCAGCAAGATAGGATTTAATGTTTACTCGCATTAGTTGCTCACTCCTTTACGATTAATATTATATCACATTTGTAGTATAACACAAGTGTGATATAGAAAAATATAAATTATTTTTTATAAAGTTTTTAATTAAAATCTAAAGTACTTTGCTTTTAAATCACTGTTTCCCACAATTCTTTTAAATTTCCTATTGACAATTATTAAAATTAGATTAGAATTATAACCAATCAAATTAATCGAGGTTTTACAAAATGAAAGCATTACATACTTCAAATTTAAATAATGCGTTTTATTACTGGTTCTGGCAAATTTAAACCCAGAGTCAGTAACATTTTGTGATGGCTTCTGGGATCCTACATCCGGAAGCCTACTCATCCTTAATTTGGCATATAACGATTAAGAAACTAGCGCTACCGGGTGTTGCAAACTAATTGCAACCCCGGTTTTTATTTATAAGGAGGAAATTCATAATGCCGCAAATGAATGCTAATTTAAATCACCAATTTAATACCAACCTATCACGAGTTCAGCCAACTCCCATCCGCGTGTTTGACAATAACGCCAGCAAAATTCCTGGAATTGTTAAACTGACTTTGGGAGAACCAGATTTTAATGTTCCCGACGTGGCTAAAAAGGCTGCCATCCAGAGTATCAATGATAATGATTCACACTATTCCGCTGGTTCTGGGACCCCTCAATTGCGTCAGGCCATCGCTAACTATCTTCAAAATCGGTATGATTTGACATATGATGCTGACTCAGAAATCGCGGTTACCATTGGGGCCACTGAGGCAATCTATGCTTCCCTATTTGCCATTATTAATAAGGGAGATCAAGTCCTAATCCCAACGCCAACGTTCCCACTTTATGAAGCAATTGTTAATTTGCTCGGTGGTGAAGCAATCAACATTGACACCAGTGATAATGATTTCGTCCTCAGTCCTGATGCTCTCAAAAAAGCATTAGCTGATCATGATCATGTTAAGGCTATCGTTTTAAATTATCCTTCTAACCCAACAGGTGTTACTTACTCCGCAGATCAGTTAAAAGCAATTGCTGATGTACTCGCGGATACTGATTTGGTAGTAATCGCTGATGAAATTTACTCAGAATTGATCTACGGTGGTCACCATACTTCAATTGCCAAATTTATTCCTGGTCAAACGATTGTTTTAAACGGTGCTTCAAAGTCTGGTGCCATGACTGGTTACCGAATTGGTTTCATGGCTGCTCCGGCTGAATTAATGAAACGAATTGGGATGGTTCATTCCATTATGATCACATCCCCTTCTGACCCTGCAATGGCCGCAGCAGTACCAATCTTTGACAGTGATGATGGTCATCAAGCAACCTTAGACATGAAAGCTGCTTATGAAGCTCGTCGTGATTTCTTGGTAGCGGCCCTTCAAAAGCTTGACTTCACTGTCACTACTCCTCGTGGAGCATTTTATGTTTTCGCCAAGATTCCGGCTGATCAAGGAACTGATGATGTTAAATTTGCTACTAAACTAGCTCAAGAAGGCAAAGTAGCAGTAATTCCTGGATCATACTTTGGTGATGGTGGTGAAGGCTACTTGCGTTTAAGTTATGCAACCAGCATGGATAACCTTAAGTTAGCTGTTGATAGAATTAAAGATTTACTAAACAAATAAAGAAAGGTGACAATAATTATGACTAAAATTTTAATGACCAGCGTTCGTCCCGACGAAGAAAAAGCAATCCATCAATTTGCTGATGAGCATGACGTTGAAATTGTAACTACCCCTAAACCATTCATTAATGATGAAGCAATAGCTATGACCAAGGGAATGGATGGTTTAGTGATCCAGCAGCATGCTAAAGTTCCTGACAATGCATATGCTGCTCTAAAAGCTAATGGTTTAAAACAAATTAGTACTAGAACTGCAGGCGTTGATACAATCAATGTTCCTTTAGCCCATGAGAATGGTTTAAAAGTAACCAATGTTCCTGCATACTCACCACGCAGTGTTGCAGAGCATGCTCTGATGCAAATCTTCCGTCTGCTTCGTAAATCATACGCATTTGACCATCGCGTCGCTGAAAATGATTACCGTTGGGCTGGACTGCAAGCAACAGAAATCCATTCTGCAACTATTGGTATTATTGGTGTTGGTCGAATTGGTGGCACCCTTGCAAAGTTACTTAAAGCACTTGATGCACGGGTCCTTGGCTTTGATACCCATCCGCGTAAAGAAATGGAAGGCATTGTTGAGTACGTTTCAAAGGAAGAATTACTTAAGCAAGCAGATGTTATTTCCCTTCACGTTGATTTGAATGAAACTTCAAAGGGGTTAATGACATTAGATGACTTTAAGTTAATGAAACCTACTGCTGGTTTAGTGAACGCTAGTCGTGGTCCAGTGGTAGTTACTAAAGATCTCGTTACTGCTTTAAAGGATAAAGAGATTGTGGCAGCAGCTCTTGATACTGTAGAAGGAGAAGAACATATCTTTAACCAAGATCATCGTCAAGACGGTTTAGCTGCCGTTCCATTAGTAGAAGAACTTCATGCAATGGATAACGTTATCCTTACTCCCCACATCGCTTTCTTCACTAATATTGCAGTTCAAAACATGGTCGACATTTCATTGACCGACGTTCTAGACATTCTCGACGGTAAAGAATCACCACACGAATTTAAATAGGAGATTATCAAAATGAAAGCTAAGCTAAAAGAACTAACGATGGCAACGTTAAACGGAAATGCGATTGCCATTGTCATTGCACTGATTCCTAGTGCCTTATTATCACAACTGTTACAATTCTGTCCGGTTAACTCGTTTACTACCGGAATCACTCACATGATTAACCTGGCACAAGCCTCATTTCCATTTATTGCTGCCTTTGCAGTTGGGATGATTTTAAAATTCTCCACTCTGCAAGTTGGATCAATGGCACTAGCAACCTTCGTAGCTGCCGGCAATGCTGTCCCTCATAAATCAGCATTTATTTTAAATGGCTCCGGAGTTATTCTAAATATCATGCTGACGACTTTTATTGCTTCGATCGTTGTAATTTTACTTGATCGTTACCTTGGTCAATTCAAAATGATTCTGGAATCTCTGTTAGTACTCTTAATCGCTGGTGGAATCAGTCTTTTAACAATGCCAGTAATGGTTGCCATTCAAAATGCCATCGGTCAAGTCGTTCAAGCAGCAACTTCAATGTCACCATTATTAATGGGAACAGTTTTAGGGATTATCTTTGGTGTCCTCATTGTTTCACCAATTTCATCAGTCGCTATTGCGATGGCAATTTCCCTTTCAGGAGTTGGATCTGGAGCAGCCAATGCCGGAATTGTCGCCTGTTCCTTCACCCTCGCTTGGATGGGGGCAACCGTTAATCCACTTGGCGGGACATTAGCTCACTTCCTAGGATCACCAAAGATTCAGATGGCTAATATGCTAGAAAAGCCCAAATTATTCATCCCGGTTATGATTGCTTCCGGAATTTCCGGCTTCTTCGCCACTGTTTTGAAAATGAATGGAACCCCCTTCTCAGCTGGTTTCGGGTTCTCAGGATTAATTGGTCCCCTCACAGCATACCAACACTCGAGTGGTTCAATGCTTGTCCTCCGTATTATTTTAGCCTTTGTAGTTATTCCCGTCCTTTGTGCTTGGCTTATGAATTTTGTATTTGTAAAACGCTCCTCATTTATTCAACCAAATGATTTAAAGTTAAAACTATAATATTTATAGAAATCAAAAATGGCGATCGACAAGTCGATCGCCATTTTTTGTATTTTCAAATTAGTAAATGCCATCATATGCTTTTTGGAAAAGCTGAACAACATCTTCAACAGTTCCCTTACGTGGATTGGAGAAGGCATTTCCATCCTTCAAGGCATTCTTTGCCATCAGTTCAAAGTCTTCTGGTTTTGCACCAATTGCCTTAATGGAATCAGGAATACCAATGGACTTCGCTAATTCACGCATTCCGTCAATAGACTTGTGAGCTGCTTCCATCGTGGTCATTCCAGTAGTATCATAGCCCATAATTTGCGCTAACTTAGCAAAGCGGTCTGGGCAAGCAATGATATTCCATTCTTCAACTACAGGTAACATTAATGCACAACAAACACCATGAGGAGCGTCATACTGACCACCTAGTTGGTGAGCCATCGCATGAACGTAACCCAAATTAGCGTTGTTGAAAGCCATCCCGGCAAGCATTTCTCCTTCTACCATTTTAGTACGAGCTTCAACATTGTGACCATTAGCAACTGCTTCTGGTAAGTATTGTTGAATAATTTGGATAGCTTTTTCACACTGACTATCAGTAATGTCATTGTGGTCAACAGAAACAAATGGTTCAACAGCTTGTACATAAGCATCTAACCCAGTAGCAGCCGTTGTTGCTTGTGGAATGTCCAGCATTAACATTGGATCATTAAATGATACTAATGGAATATTCCTCCATGAAACAACAACGAATTTTAAGTGGGTTTCTTCGTTAGTAATTACTGCATGCCGAGTTAACTCTGAACCAGTACCTGCAGTTGTATTAACTGCCATTAATGGAGGTAGTGGCTTGTCTAATGTTTCAATGCCGGCTAGTTTAGTAATGTCATCACCATTCGTAAGGATAATACCAATCCCCTTACCACAGTCATGAGCGGAACCACCACCAACGGTGATAATACTGTCACAGCCTTCATCAAGGTAAATTTGCTTACCCTTTTTGATATCACGAATCTTTGGGTTTTCTTCGGCACCATCAAAGATTACGTAGTCAACACCGGCCTTCTTCAATGAGTCAACTGTTTGATCAACTGGTCCATTCTCGATTTTACCAATATGACCACCAGTTACTACTAGAACCTTGTGCATTCCAAGCATTTTAGCCCGATCACCAATTTTGGCAATTACGCCAGGTCCAAAGAAGTTGACACTAGGCATCAAAAAATCAAATTGTCGCTCCATACTTAACAGCCTCCAAAATTAAATTACACTTTACATTTTAATAAAAAGATTGTGAAAATCAACACTAATTTTATGCTTAATTATTTAATTTTGTTTTGAAACGGCTTTACATCAGCGATTATAAAGAAGAGACAATGTGAAGAATATATCTTATTTATGGTAGGGAAGACCATTAATAATCGTAAATGCTCGATAAATCTGTTCAGTTAATACCAACCTCATTAATTTATGTGGAAGCGTAAAACGCCCAAATGAAATCTGGGTATTAGCTCTTTTCAAAACCTCAGGACTTAACCCGAGTGATCCCCCAATTACAAATGTGATGTCACTATGACCGTACGTGGCTAATTGGTTGATTTCCTGTGCAAATTCTTCAGAAGATCGCTCCTTTCCTTTGATTGCTAAGGCAAAAACATATTCACGTTCCTTGATTTTACTTAAAATCCGTTGACCTTCCTTAGCCATTACTTCGTCCATTTCGTTTTGACTCAACGATTCTGGCGCAGGCTCATCAGGAACTTCAACAATCTTAAATTTACAAAAGCGGCTTAATCGTTTGCTATATTCCGCGATGCCTTCTTTAAAGTATTTTTCCTTCACCTTGCCAACTCCAATAATTTTAATATTCACGCTTAATCATCCTTTTTATTCTATTTATCTTCTCATATCATAACATGTGAATAACTTAGTAGTTTTCAACAGAGTATCCACATATTATCAACAGCTACCTGTGGATAACTTGGTTAGTTCGGACTTTTTCCTTTGGTCTACTAAAATCTTTACTATAAAGTTATCCACATTGTAAACAAAAACAGTCGTTCGTACGTCACCTTTATTTTTATTGATATATCAATGGTTTACACTGTTCATTCATTATAATCATCCACTTATTAACAGCTGTGCACAAAACCTTTGGATAACTTTATACACAAGGAAAAACACTGACTTAACAACTATTCACAGCTTGTGGATAACTTTGTGGAAAACTTTTCCACGGATTATTAATTGTTACCATTTACTGACCTGATCATTCGTTAATTTCATTAAAATTACCTATGGTTAACTTTCAGTAGGTTATTATCACAATAATTAACGAACTATTTATCAGATTAAACTGTCAAGGGTCCGACCTTAACAGGCTGTTAATAACTAAAAAATCCCAGCGTTCTATTATTTGAACACTAGGATTCAATAAGTTGGTATATTTCTGTTTATCCACTAAAATCCGTCATTTGTATCATCTTGATCATCATCAGGACTTTGTTGAGACTGTCCTTGATTGCTTTGTTGATCAGAATCGCTATCATTAGAACTACTATTTGACGAACTTGATTCAGTTAACTTCATTTTTACAGTGTGTGCTTTACCATTTCGGTAGTATGTGACGTTAGCAGACTCACCAACTTTATACTTGTATAGGGCAGTTCGTAATGAACTAACATCGCTAACACTCTTATTACCAATCTTAGTAATTACATCGTATTTCTTGAGGCCTGCATTCTTGGCTGCACCACCATCGGTTACGGTCATTACAACTACCCCTTTAGAAACACTGCTAGGTAGTTTTAAGATTGATGATTGTTGATCTTTAGAAACACTACTTAAATCAATCGAACCAATCCCTAATGACGGCCGGGTAATTTTCCCGTTCTTAACTAATTGATTGATTACGCGAACAACTTCATTACTTGGAATTGAGAAGCCCATCCCTTCAACGTTGCTACCATTTGTATCAGAAGCAAGCTTCATCGAATTAATACCAATTACTTGACCTGCCATATTGATTAATGGACCACCTGAATTACCGGAGTTGATTGCAGCATCTGTTTGAATGACGCTAGTTGCTGCTGCTCCTGATTTAGCAGTGATGGTTCGTTTCTTAGCAGAGATAATCCCTTTAGTAACAGTATTTGCATATTCACTACCCATAGGCGATCCAATTGCTAAGACATCCTGACCTGCTGCAATATCATTTGAATTTCCGAATGATGCTACTGAGGAAACGTTGGTAGAACTGATTTTCAGAACTGCTAAGTCAGTGGTACTGTCCGTACCAACAATTGAAGCTGACACTTCTTTGCCATTACTCAAAATCACTTTCAAAGCATTGGAACCAGAAACAACGTGGTTATTGGTAACAATGTAGGCAGACCCACCGTTCTTTTTATAGATCACCCCAGAACCTTCACTGGCTGTCTGAAGTTTACCAGAATTACTGTTTCCGTAATTACCGCCACCAAAAATACTATAGATATTATTACCTGTTTGAGATTTCTGCTGATTGATAACCGAAACCACAGAGTCTTTAACAGACTTGTATGCCTTAGTTGACTCATTATTCAAGTTGGCTTTATTACTTGATACGGAGGTGCCACCCGCTTTATTGGAACCAGCAGGAGCCCTTAAAGCAATTCGATCCCGAATCCCTGAAATTAGATTACCAGCACCTAAAACAATTCCGCCACCAATCAGACCAGCAATTAAGCCGACTGTTGCAACTTTCAACCAAAATTTATTATTTTTTTCTTGCATCATTCTTCCTCCTACTTAGTTTCTATTATAAAAACCAAATATGAATATTTTTTGAAGTATTTATAATGTTTTTGATTATAAAGTCAACAGTCCACTTGCCTGATCCTGTTCAGCATCATCTAATTTAAAATCATGATCGACACCAAAGTCGCGCTGTTCCAGAAGCGTTGCTACTGTTAGATGTGCTAAAGAACGGGTGTTATTTTCATGGCTTCTGTGACCGATTAAGACTTCCTTAGTATTTCGACCAATCACATCCATTAAGGCTTCTGCACCATCTTCGTTGGATAAATGCCCTTCATCACTTAGAATCCGTTGCTTCAGTGGCCATGAATATTTAGTGCCATTAATCAACATCTCTGTATCATGATTACACTCCATTAAATAAGCATCCGCATCACGAATTGTTCCTGCAACCCGATCAGAAACGTATCCGGTATCCGTTAAAATGCAAAATGCCTTATTATCATGATGAACCTGATAAAATTGTGGCTCTGCTGCATCATGTGAAACGGCAAAGCTTTCAACTTGTAAATCACCAAAATCTTTAACTTTGCCTGGTGTAATTATATGTTTCTGTTCTAAGGGAACTTTTCCAATCTTATTGGTCATTGCCTGCCATGTTCCTTCGTTAGCATAAATGTCTAGTCCATAGCGACGTGCTAAAACACCGACTCCATGACTGTGATCACTATGCTCATGAGTTACAAAAATAGCTTCAACATCTTTCATAGACCGGTGAATTTGTGCCATCCGTTGTTCTAGTTGCTTACCGCTTAATCCCGCATCAATTAAAATTCGGTGGTGAGCAGTTTCAATATATGTAGAATTTCCTTTGCTTCCGCTAGCCAGAATACTGTATTTTAAATCATCCACTGTTGCCACAAATAATCCTTCCCTTGTTAATTATTAATACTCATTTTAAAGGGGATTCCACTAAAGGCATTGACACGTAAACTTTGAGCTGACCCACCAGCCTTATTTTTTACGTTTACGGTCCAGATTGGGACAAAGACAACCTGATTACCATTCTTTTGGATTTTTGAATAACCAAAGATCACATGAGTAATTCGTGAATTATTATTAATTTGATTATGACGGTAAAGCCACGTTACTGCTTGTTGTTGCGAGATAGTCATTGCTCGCGGACGTAAAATTTTAAATTCACTTAAATATCCCTGAGTGTATCCCGTCACTTCATGATTATTATTAACATGAAATTTAATTTGACCTTCTCGATCTAATACCGGTTGATCTTTAATTGTTTGTGTATAAACAATCTGCTTAGCCGTCGAAAGATCTTCATTATATGAATATTGTTTACCATGAAGTATTAAATTGGAATGAACGACCTTATCCAATTGTTGTTGCTGACTAGCGCCAGTTCTTAACTTAATATTTTTCTGAAAGGTACTATTAACGATTCCATCATTAAACCGCGCTGTTTGCCCTCGTAATTGGTTAACTCGATTATTCGATGTCCATGCTTTATTACTCTGGGCAGCAGTATAATAACCATTTCGTCGTTTGTCAGATAAAGGCCCCACACTAATCAAGTCATTTTTCATTTCTTTCAGGGTAATCTGCGTCTGACTTTGTTGCTTACCAGTATTATGAAATTGCGTGCCCATCAATAAAGAAACGCACAACCCAATATCTAACAGGACGAACGCAATAATAAAAATCCATTGAATCCTTTTAAAATTCACTATTGCACCCTCCTAGTTAATCAAATTTTCGTAATTTTCCCAATTACCACGATATCTTAGATAGTAAGTTGGTGTTAATGTTACAACATTCGAACCCTGATTAGTTTTCCAATCATAACCAATCCTCATACCAGTAATTTCTTTGAGCTTCCCTGCATTTCTCAAGCCATTAAAGACCACTGCAGAAGATGGTAAGGACGTCTTCTTATTATTAACCGCAACGGGTACTTGTAAGCTATACAACGAAAAATGATATCGTTCTGCTCCGTCTTGATTATTTTGGATTTGAACTGTTCCATAGCCCTGGTCGTTAAAGATTGGGAAACCTTCCACAAAACTACGGTACGTAATTGCTTCATTTTTATTACTATACGTATCATACCTTAAAGAATCTAAAGGCACTCCTGTTCCAGCTAGCATATTATATAAGTGACCATAAATTTGCTGATAGCTGAAATGGTCAGTTTGGCCGATATAATTTTCGTAATCTAATGTTCCCTTATTAGAATCATAGGTTAATCGACGACTTGTCCCACCTTGATAAATGACATGACCATTCTCTTGCTGGGATGTAACAGTTGATCTCTTAGAAGTATTATTCATCAAAGTTTGACTGATACTGTCCGGATTGATTTTAGTAATTTGATAGCCAAAATTAGGTAATTTAACACCATGGGGATACGTAACAATCGGTTTTCCATCGAAAATCTTATGGTCAACACTAATTGATGATCCACCCTTTAGAGATTGACGAATGGCCTTTACATTAGCATGATCCACCTTTAAACGGAAAACTCTAAAATTATCATCGCTTAATAAATAAATTCGGCTAATTTTATTACCTGTGTCTAGTGGAATCACGATATGATCAACTTTATTTAGACTATTCACATTTAAATCTTGATTAAAACTATCGTTGAATATTGTCATCGGTACACTTGATGGATACGACAACATTATAGAATTATTTAACCGTAAATAATTAAGATAGTTCTTCTCCCGACCAGATTGAATTCTAGTTAGCCGATGAAAACGCCATTTTTCAATACTTTCACGAGCAGTCAAAACCGCATTGGAAGATTGGCCATAAAGTAAGTGCTGTCCTTGATCACCATTCGTTTTAATCACTTGCGTTGGTAAATAAATATCGCGCATTGATTGAGTTGTAATCTGTCGACTAGTACTAGTTCCATTATCACCAAAGAAGCGATGATCACTGCGATATGGATTAACCCACACGATTCCAGACAGAATAAGACTGATAACTACCACGACAGTTAAAAGAATTGCTTCCCAATTGTCCTTAAATTTCGCTATCATCCCATTCATCTCCTTCATCATATGGTACATATGGTAATGAAATGTAGAAAGTTGATCCCTTACCTTCAATACTATCGACCCAAATTTGGCCACCAAGTAAGTTCACAACTTCTTTGGAAATGGCTAATCCTAAACCAGTTCCGCCCTGCTTCCGTGAACGAGCTTTATCAACTCTGAAGAAACGGTCAAAAATATGACTGATATCTTTTCTTGGAATTCCTAACCCTTGATCGGCAATACTCATGATGACATGATTTTTAGTTTCCATCAGACGGGCAGTAATGACTCCGCCATCTGGTGAATACTTCACAGCATTATTCATGATGTTATCAATAACTTGTGTAAATTTATCGGTATCAATTTCAACCCACAAGTCTTTCTTAGTGATATTCCGTTGAATGGTATATTTCTTTTGATCAGGATCCTTTTCTTTTTTCAGAATCATGTCAAAGCGATCTAAAATATAGTTAAATAATTCGTTAATGTTAACGTATTCTAGATTTAACTTCACAGTTCCAGAATCCATCCTGGATAGGCTCAGAAGATCGTTAATCATCCGAATCATTCGGTCTGTTTCATCTTGGACCACTTTTAAGAATTGTGGTGCGATTTCTTGATCTTTCCAGGCACCATCACTCAATGCTTCAACGTAGCTCTTTACACTAGTTAAAGGTGTTCTTAATTCGTGAGAGACATTAGAAACGAACTGCTTACGTTCTTGATCTTCCTTTTGTTGACTAGTAACGTCATGGAGAACGCAAACAAAGCCGCTCACAAATCCTGATTCACGTTGAATGGTTGAGAAATAAGCAGATAGTATCATTCCGCTACTATCACTATTATCAATCAATATTTGCTGAACATCATCATCAACTAATTCTCGCATTGTATAGTTTTGACGAATTCCTAAAATATCGAGTAATGACTTTCCAATGACATTGTCATCATCATCTAGTTCTAAAAGCTGGAGTGCAGTTTCGTTAACGACAGTGATATTTCCCTGACGATCAGTTGCCAGCACACCATCAGACATATGTGATAGGACACTGTTTAAACGCCGCTGCTCGGCCTCTGAAATTTCTTGGCTTTCTTCAACACGGACTGATAAGTTATTGATGGCTCCAGCCAATTGACCTAGCTCATCATTCCCCATAACCTCAACACGACCAGTGTAGTCTCCACGAGCAATTCGAAGTGTTTGTTTCCGCATTTCTTCAATTGGTCGAGTAATTTCCCGGGAAATAATAACCGTAATTCCTAATCCAATGACAATGGTAATTAGTGCCGCAAATACATAGATTAAAGAAATATTATTAATCGTCGAATAGACGCTTTCCAGACTCGCACGCATGTAGACCGCACCAACTACATTGTTGGT
>NZ_JACJKU010000140.1 GCF_016901675.1 Limosilactobacillus coleohominis | reverse complement strand
AAACAGCCCAAGCAACTTAGTTGCTTGAACTGATTAAATTTAGTTATCAGTACCGATTGACAATGAGCCAATTTAGTTATCAGTGTCATTTAATGTAGAACTTACAAATTAGCCTCATCAACTAGGTTAAGCTAAATTTAAATTAACAGAAATATAATTTAATTATTAAATATGCCTATCCATAGTCTTAAATATCTTAACATTAAGTCATAATTATTAAGACACATTACGAACATAAGAATATATATATTTGCTAAAGCTACAACAAACACACAAATAAATTCAACATTTAAAGCAAAATTTATTTGTATACTGTCCATACAAATTAAAAACGAAATTATAATTATCGAGCATTCAAATATAAAGAAAGTCCTTGTTGAGGATGCATATTGTGTTGCACTTTGCATGATTACAAGTCTTGAAAATAATCCGGCAGTTAATATAATGTATAAATCCATGTTTCTATAAAATGGCCTAAATACAGATACATTATAATAAGTCATAACTACTAAGAAAACATTTATCATTATTAATAAAATAACAAATATCAATGGTTGAGTGCTATATAGTAATCCATTTTTTGGAAAAAAGAATAATCTATTAAATCTATTATATAAACGATGATATAAATATAAAATGCTACACAGGATAATAACAGCTTCCGTTGCTATGCTTACCAGGAATTGAATATTTAACCTTAAGCCTTCTTTCTTTCCCTTAAAAAATTGATAAATACTAATAACGGTAAATAATAATAAAATATTTAGAATTAATCCATACATAAAATGTTGTCCTGTCGTCATTGCTATAATATCAATCTTATTAAAGATAGAAAGGTTATTAAAGCCTTTAAAGTAATGTCTTGTATCAACTAAATTTCTAACTTTATTCCCTGGGCATAAAAGCATCCATACTAACGAACAAACTAATTCTATTACTTGTATATAAACAAACACATGTACCTTTTGTCTATTAAAAATCATAATTAAAATTTTCCAAATAAAAATAACAAATAAAAAGACAAGCATTTGCTCATTATTTGCTGCATATAACGTTGCAATAAACATAAATGGAAAATTTGCTTTATGCATTTTTTCCCCCCTGTAAAGGTAAATTAAACAGTACATTCCTAAAACAAATGGGAAAAAATAGGTTGAAGTTGTTGCGATCCATCCCGCTGTGAAAAGTTCATAATAAGGCAAACAATACATGAAAAGAAGGATTAAAATATTCATTTTAATATTATTTTTAACATTAAATATTTCTGAAATGCTATAGTTTAATAGCCAAAATAGTAATGCTGTAACTATTGCAAAAACAAATACTGGTTTAGTTTCTAAGTAATACATCACGAAGTTAATAATTGTCCTAGAACTCCACGTATAATACTGATGCATCACATAACTAAAACATTTTCCAATTGAATTATACAAATACTTATTAGCTCTATTATTGATGTCATCTCCATACATAGGTATTAAAT
>NZ_JACJKU010000139.1 GCF_016901675.1 Limosilactobacillus coleohominis | reverse complement strand
TGTTTGGATTATTTTTTCGTTATTATTTATGGAGGTTTTTTTATTATGCAAAATAATAAGATGCATTTTAAGATGTACAAGTCCGGTAAGAACTGGATGGTTGCTGGTTTAATGACCACTGCTGTTTTGGCCGGCTTGACTTTAAGCAATACTAACAATGACGTTGTTGCACATGCCGATACTACTCCAGTGGCAGCACAAACCACTTCAACTCAACCAGCTGATGTACAACAAGCACAAAAAGCTGCTGACAAGGCTGATCAACTTAAGAACAATGCCAAGACAGATTGGGACAAGAAGACTACCCATCAAAACAACTTAGACCAAGCTGCTAACAAGGCTGATCAATTGCGTGACAATGCTGCAGCTAAGGCTGAAAAACAAGCTCAAGATGATCTGAACAAATCTACTGAAGACCAAGGCATTTTGGAAAAGCTTCAAGATTCTGCCAAGAACGCTCAGAAAGTAGCTGACCAATCCAAGGCGGATTATGATCAAAAGCAAAAGGTAGCCGATGAAGCCACTGCAGCAGCTAATAAGGCTGATAAGAAAGCTGAGAAGGCCCAAGCCAAAGCTGACAAATCCAAGGCGGATTATGATCAAAAGCAAAAGGTAGCCGATGAAGCTAATGACGCAGCTAATAAGGCTCACAAGGCAAACGATTTGAAGGCTGCTGCCGAAGATGCCGACGCTGCATACCGTGCTAACCTTGAGGCTGATGAAGCATACGCACAATCACAAGAAGATGCTGGTAATGCCGACACCGCAAAGCAAGAAGCCGAGGATGCCGATGACGCTGCATACCGTGCAAACCATGATGCTAATGAAGCATACTCACAATGGCAAGAAGACTTTCGTGATGCAGACAATGCCAAGAACGCTGCTGACGATTACAAGACTAATGTAGCTGACCCAGCTGCCAAGAAGGCTAGTGAATCAAAGGCTGCAGCTGCTAAGGCACACAAGGCTGCTGATGATGCTGATGCTAACTTAGCTGCTGTTAAGAAGGCTCACGAAACTGTAAATCCAAGTGATGACAACAATAACACTGGTAACAACGAAAAGAAGGATGACAATGGCGCACAAACACCATCATCCGACAAGAACAACACTGTAGCTAACAAGACTGTTGAAGCAAGTGCTGTTGCTACTCCAGCTGCTGTTACTATGACTCGTGCAGAATACAAGAACGCACAAAACAACAACGCAGCTAAGAGCAACAATCTTCCACAAACTGGTAACGAAAACAGTGCTGCTGTTATGGCACTTGGTGCTGTTTCAGCAATGCTTGGTTTAGGCATGGTTGCTAAGAAGCGTGAATTCTAATTCACGAGCGATTTAAATATCTGATATTTGTTGATTTTCATCTGTAAATTGACATTATCCAAAAAGAGGCTGGGAATTAACTATTATTTTCTAGCTTCTAACTAAGAAAATGCGAACTATGATTTTTGATTTAATCAAAAATTGTAGTTCGCATTTTTGGTTATTTACT
>NZ_JACJKU010000138.1 GCF_016901675.1 Limosilactobacillus coleohominis | reverse complement strand
AGCATAATTTGGGTGAGAAGTTCTCGTCACACGGTGATACGGGAATTAAAAGACATTTAAGACATAAACACCGTACACGTCATCCTAAAAACACTAGAAAACATCAGGAACCAAAAACTAATTATCTTTCAATTCATGATCGTCCTAAGTTTATTAATGATCGTCAACGTATTGGTGATTGGGAAATTGATACCATTTTCCTGTATAAAGCGGTAGACCGTCGACTTACTAACACCTAGCAGCTCTGCCATTTCCTTTTTAGTGTACATTACCATACTAACCACCAATTCATCTTAATTTAACCGATTCATTTGAACTGTTCTAAATCGTATTCCTGGTAAATCAGTTTTGCGATTAATTTGAACATATCAGCATTTTACCAATTCAAAGTTCCGATTCAACCTAAAATTCAAAATCGGTTCTGTAAATCGGCTTGCGGTGTGTACTGCTTTTAGATAGAAGAAGGGTGGAAAGTAAGTTAATTAGTGGTTATAATATTAAGCACTAATAGCACGAAAGTAACTAGACTATGCCAACACGACAACAAGCAGCACGAGAATTTATGAAGAACTGGTCTACTGATAATAAAGGGCGAGAGGACGCAGATCGACAGACCTTCTGGAACGATTTACTACAACGAGTTTATGGAATTGACAACTACTATGACTACATTACCTATGAAAAAGATGTTCAGGTAAAAGCTGATGGCAAAGTAACCGCTCTAAGAATGGATGGGTATATTCCTTCTACCAAAAGTATCTAGCGAAAAAAAGGAGACTCATATGATTAAAGAATTTAAAGACTTTATTTCACGAGGAAATGTTATTGACATGGCAGTCGGGATTATCGTTGGGGCTGCATTTACATCAATCGTTAAGTCATTGGTTAATAACCTTGTCGACCCGTTAATTGGGATATTCGTTGGTAAGATCGACCTTTCTAATCTCGTCTTGACAATTGGCGATGCCCAGTTCAAATACGGTAGTTTTCTTAACTCAGTAATTAACTTTTTGATCATCTCCTTTGTCGTTTTCCTGATGGTTAAAGCGATTAACCGCTTCAGAAATAAAAAGGAGGAAGAGCCTGCAAAATTAAGTGAAGAGGCTCAATACCTCAAAGAAATTACTGAGCTGTTAAAGAAAAATGAAGGTAAATAACTAAATAGATTCCTGCTAATGGATTTATTATTTTTTAGCGGGAATCTATTATTTTTATTATCTTATTCCGTATTTATCTAACAAGAGTGGAATGTAAATCAGCGGAGAACTTGTCTACTTGGTTAGCTGGCTATCAATTTTTGCATTTACGAAAAAATACTATATTTTATGAAGTGCATGATGAATAAAGAAAGGTTAAGATACTACGAATCTACGATAATCGAAGAGATATATTAGCTAATTTGCTGGAATATTTAGATAAGAAAGAAGAGTAACAGTTACTAAATTAGTAGTTGTTACTCTTTTTTACTTTGTTAAATATTGTGTACATGTTTTATGTAAATGTTGTACACACATTTGAAG
>NZ_JACJKU010000137.1 GCF_016901675.1 Limosilactobacillus coleohominis | reverse complement strand
CTTGAACACCAATATAGAACAATACTGATGATTCCTTGATTAAAGTAATGAACTCGTTCCCCATCGCAGGTAAAGTATTCCGCAAGGCTTGTGGTAATACAATTTCAAATAGTGTATCATGCCGGCTCATTCCTAATGACAATCCAGCCTCGGTTTGACCATCAGGAATGGAAATAATCCCGGAACGGAAAATTTCAGAAGTATATGCTCCGGAGTTTAATCCTAAAGCGAGGGCCCCAGGGATAATCCGATCAAGGCCTGAACCTAACACCTGTACCTGTGGAATTGGCAGGGACTTAGATAGAATATAGTAAATCAGCAGAACTTGAATCATTGATGGAGTTCCCCGCACAATAGAAACGTAGATTCCAGCAATCCAGTTCAAAATCTTTAGATTAGACATCCGCATTAATACGAGGAGAAGCCCAATTAAGAAACCAATCACTACCCCAATGATTGAAATCACAAGGGTCAATTCTGATCCTTGAAGGAACATCGGCCAGTATTTGCCGAGAAAATCAAAGTTTAACATCTTATCTCATCCTTTACTCACTTATTGTTCGAATCAATTATTTACCAGATTGTTCTTGCAATTGTTGTGCTTGTTGGAACATCTTGTCTAATTGACCATTCTTTTGCATCTTGGTAATTTCAGCATTGACCTTCTTCTTCAACTTTGGTTCGTTCTTTGGTAATGCAATGCAGATTTCCCGTTGTGACTTTGGAACAGGTAATTTCACTGGAGCAATTGCGTAGTCGTTAGGGTACTTCTTAACATATTCTTCAGCAACCTTTTGTGCTAAAACAACCCCGTCGAGCTTGCCGCCCTTCAATTCAGTGGTCAAGCTAGTAACTAACCCTTCACTAACAATGTGTGCTTTGGTCTGGCTCTTACCAACGTTTTCTTGAATAGAACCTTGTTGAGCACCAAAGGAAGCACCCTTTGTACTGTCCTTAGTGGTGTACTTGTTAGCATCACTCTTCTTTACCAAAAGGGCTTCAGATTCAGTATAGTATGGCTTTGAGAAGTCAACAGCTTTCCGCCGTTGCTTAGTAGCGGTCATTCCAGCCATAACCATTTGGACCTTGTTGTTTTGCAACTCACCAATTAAGGATGAGAATTGCATGTTTTGGACCTTTAACTTAACTCCCATGTCTTTGGCAATTTGGTTAGCAACCATGATGTCAAATCCGTTGTAAGTTTTCTTACCATTTTTAACTACTGGGAATTCAAATGGTGCAAAGTCTGCTGAAGTCCCCATCGTTAAAGTTTTTTCACTTTTAATCTTATTATATGCAGTGTTATTTTTAGCACCACAACCAGCTAATCCACCAACTACCATTAGTGCCACGGCACCAACGGTTAAAAGTTTTTTACTAAACTTAAATTTCATGATTGCTCCTCCTTGATAAACTCTGTTCCATGAATAATAATTGTATAAGTTTTGAATACAACCAGTATAATACATTAATTATTCATAAAATGCAACTAAATATGTAAAAAAATTCGTTAAATTGGATAATACTCACTTTTGTGTGAATATATTCAATTTAACGAATGCTTTTATTC
>NZ_JACJKU010000136.1 GCF_016901675.1 Limosilactobacillus coleohominis | reverse complement strand
CGAACGGCTTATGGTTTCAGAAATTTTTATCATTTTAGAATTAGAATATTGATTGCATTAAAAAACTCTCACTTAACAGTTAGTTCTAATTGCAAAACAAAAACAGCCCAAGCAAAATGACTGCTTGAACTGTAAATTATATTATCAGTACCGATTGACAAAGAACCGGTTAAACGAACGTTAAGTCTCTTTGCTCCTTGTGAAGAAGTGTAACCAACCTGCGTTACACATCCAAACATATTTGAAAGATTAAATTGTTTTAGTCCTTTGAGCAGAATCCTCGGGCATTACTTTAATGGTTACCGGAAAAATCCTAACATTATTCTTCACTAAATTTTCAATGTATTGAAGAACCAATAATACCCATCCAAATGCCAAAATAAATGCTATTAACTCAAAAGCTGTCAGTGACAAATATGTAAATGCCTTAAATACAATATAATCAATTGACATGACTGCCCCAATAATATACGACACTTTTAGAAACTCTTTTGTTACTTCAGGTAATAGCCACCGAACTGTAATAATTAGAATCAGCAATAAATAAACTAACCACATTGAAATTCGGTCATGCAAAATATGAAATTGAGGATTGTTAGGAAAAAGACCAATGCATGCCATGCAAACACCAAGCGCAGAAAGTAGTCCACGTAAGATATTGATCTTCCACCCTTTATATTTACGATTAAGGTTAACAAACAAATAGTCAACTAAAATCATTAATAACAATCCCGAAAAGACTAAAGTGATATTAAAAGACAAGTGGGTACTATTTTTGGCAGTTCCCAAGAAGCTAAAATTATATTTCCACCAATCCTTGGTCGAATTCGTTAGCATTGAAAAACCGACACCGCCGACAATCATGATGGTCATCAGGTTAGTAATGATGCCAGGTGAAATGGTCATAGCCAAATTAATCATTAAATAATCAACCATTGCAACCGCAATAAAAACTAGCACAGTTGAAGTATAAATATCTAATTGAAGGCCTTTAAATAACTCTCCAAAAAGCCAATATAACGCTAACATGATAAATACAATGATCATTGCACACGCAACAATCAACGGTGGTAAACTTCGCCAAGTGAAGGCCTTAGCGGGCCCCTTTTCCTTGATTTTTTGTACAATAAACGTAACCGCAAAAAGAAACGTTCCACACAATGCACTTAAAATAATTGACGCGGCCGCAATCGAATTGTAACCACTCAAAGGAACAAGGTGCAGATGGTTAGTTAATGCATATATCAAAAAAGCACAAGCAGATATTAATGCTAAAGCACCATACCACCAAAAGTGGATCTGAGGAATCAGATCAATCACATTTGATGGACGAACTAGTATTGAATTATGCTCTAGTTGCATTGAGTAATCCATATTTTCCAGATCTAAGATTTCTTTTGCTGATTCTGGAATCTCGATTTGATATTTTTTCAATTTTCATCCTCCAGAAAAGTTTAACGTAATAACATTAGCACTAATCTGTATTCAAACACAAGAAAAAAAGGTTCTACACTATTCGGTACTGATGAGTTTTCATCAGTGCCGTTTTTGTATATGATGACAATAAAAAAGGACAATTACCCCAAAAAATACACACACGGTAATTG
>NZ_JACJKU010000135.1 GCF_016901675.1 Limosilactobacillus coleohominis | reverse complement strand
GCCCATAAAGGTCCTTCTTTCTAATGGAATGTTGTGACGACACCATTAAAGACCTTTATGGGTTTTTCTGTCCACTAAAATGTTCAACTTAAATTTTACAATCTGCCATTATTAATTCATGTTCAAATTGCATAACTAAAGTTCTGATAAGATCAGCGTAATTTCAGTAGTTTACAGACATTAAATAGTAATATCACAGTATAACAATATTTTCGGGAGCGATTGGTGGATATGGCGATTGTCCTGGCAAGTAGCAGTACATTGTAGAGCGGTCACCAATTATTGAATTTGGTTCGTAATTATCGGGATCAATCCATGGTTCCTTCAAACTACTACTGTTTTGATTACCACCACTGGGCTCTTTCTGTGTATCTACACCAGAATTTGGTGTCCCATTATTCAGTGATGAATTTGTGCTCCTCTGAGGTGATACTTCACTACTGGTTCCAATTTGGCTTTGTTTCTTTCGTGACGATTTCTTAGGTGCTCTTTTCTTCTTATTTGAAGATTCCTTGGTCGTTTTGACAACAGCATCATCCTGTGTCTCTGTTGAAGTCCGCTGATCTATACCCCACCAGCTTCCTCCAACTAATAGCGCAAGGATTGTAATCCACACCCATGGGCGACGATAAATCGGTCGTTTCCGTTGTCTTTTTCTCATATCTAGCCTCCTTTATTTTGGCATTAAAATTTGTAAATCGATATTTATATCTGAATTATACATAATTAATATTACAAATAATATTCAGTTAATTAAAGTTTAATATTATTAATTATTTTTTATATATTATTATATTTAGGATATGTAACTCTTCAAATAAGTGAATTGTTATTTTTATCGCTTTGCCTTCATATTCAATAAAAAATAACCAAAATAAGGACCCAACATTTGTTTTGCCAAACGTTGGGTCCCATTTCTATACTATGCCTATTCATTTGTGATAATTATTGTCCGACACACAAGTTTCAATCCTAATTAGATCTTACTTACCGATCCGCTGCTTGAGAGATGGTATCAGTGTTGCCATTATAAATGTAGTGATCAATAATACTGTCAACTTGGGGGTCCTGATTGGCCCCTTTAATATAAATCTTAAAAACATTTGGTGTAGCCGTTGGGGTGACATAAATTTTATCTCCACCATTCAAGTTAACATTTTTTAATTGAGCAACTCTCGCAATCACCTGAGATGTTGACATGGCACTTGCTTGTGAAGATGAACTGCTTTGGTGAGTAGCAGTGGTCTGTGATTGACTTTGGGATGAGACACGTGATGAAGAATTAGGTTGTGACTGGTGACTGACTTGTGAACTCGAAGCTGCTTGTTCACTTTGTTTTGCCGAATTATTGCCGCACGCTGCTAATGAAACTGTAGCAAATAATGCCGCAAAAATTGTTACTATTTTCTTCATAGATTTTGATAACTCCTTAACCATTATTGAAACATACTTCCATATTATAAAGACTTTTTCATGTGATTATCAACCGCAAGAATTTTGGGTTCTACACCAAATGGTGTTGGTTAGAGATTTTTCATCTCTATACCAATGCCATTTTTGTGTTTTAAACAAAAAAACAGAGGTAAACCTCTGTTACAATGAAATCG
>NZ_JACJKU010000134.1 GCF_016901675.1 Limosilactobacillus coleohominis | reverse complement strand
TATAGTTTTTAGGTTCTACACTATTCGGTACTGATAGAAATATCAGTGCCGTTTTTATGTTATTGTGAAATAAAAAAAACGGACAATTGCCAATATTACATCCCCGGCAATTGTCCTCCTAGGAAGGAAGTTAATCCTCATGATTAATGATATCAGCTTTTTAACAGGAATCAAGGATCCGGGACTTAAGTTTGATCAAGACGGTATCGAAGATACCGGTAATTTAAAAATCCTTCATTTAATTAAAACTGGTGAATGTCAGTGCCCGGTATGTGGCCGACCAATGTTGAAAAATGGTTTTCGAAAGCGTCCCGTAAAAATACAGGGATTGCCAATTGCCAATGTTCCTACTGTACTGCTAATCAAAAAGCAAAAATATATTTGTCCGTCATCTGCTATTTGTCCCCAAACGGTTACCAAAATTGCTCCTATTATTGGTATTAAAGCTGGTTGTCGCATTGCCAATAATGTGAAGCAAGCCGTTACACTCAATTTATCTAAAAATATCTCACAAAAAGATCTTGGTGAACAATACTGGGTATCTGCTAGTACAGTTGGACGCATTATTGAAGCTTGTGAAGATGATTTTAGGCCTGTTAAAGGTTGGTTACCTAGTACCATTGCATTTGATGATTTTAAATCTGGGCGCTTCGCGCCAAAGGGGATGAGTATGATCTTAATGAATCCAGTTGATCATCGTACAATTGATATTATGTTATCTCGGACTTCGCGGGCTTTAAGAACATATTTTTATCGATATTTCACTCGTCGAGCCCGGCTCACTGTTAAGTTAGTAGTAGTTGATCTTTATCAGCCTTATCGTTCCGTGATTCAAGAACTCTTCCCTAATGCTCATATTATTGCCGATCATTTCCACGTTGTTGTTCAAGCCTACCGGGCTTTACAAAAAATTCGCATTCGTGTCATGAATCATTATGGACCAGGCACTCATGAATACCGGGCTTTAAAACGTTTTTGGAAGCTATTATTACAGAAAATTAATTCTCTGGATAACGTCCATTACTATCCTCGGCGCAACTTTCGTGGCGCATGGTTATCTAATAGTGAAGTAATCGATCGTCTCTTGGCGATGTCCGACGATTTAAGAAAAGCCTATGATTACTATCAGACACTAGTTGATGCCGTTGATCATCAGCGATGTGAAGAATTTAAGTCCTTAATAAAACGTAAATTAACCAATCTACCAGCTGAATTACAAAAGGTCCAACGGACCTTACGTCATCATCAAAAAGAGATTTTACGTAGTTTTAAACATCATTTGAGCAACGGCCCGATTGAAGGTACCAACAATAAAATTAAGGTAATTAAACGAACTGCTTATGGTTTTCGTAACTTCTTTCGTTTCAGGCTCAGAATACTAATGGCATTAAAGAATTCTCACCTGACAGTGATAACCTGTCCTAAAACAAAAAACAGCCCAAGCAACCTAGTTGCTTGAACTGATTAAATTTAGTTATCAGTACCGATTGATAATGAGCCAACTAAAAAACGGCATTGGTATAGAGATAGGAAATCTCTAACCAACACCATTTTGTGTAGAAATTTTTATTTCACAATAACATAAAAAGGGTTCTACACTATTCGGTACTGATGAGTTTTCATCAGTGCCGTTTTTGTATATGATGACAATAAAAAAGGACAATTACCCCAAAAAATACACACACGGTAATTGCCCTA
>NZ_JACJKU010000133.1 GCF_016901675.1 Limosilactobacillus coleohominis | reverse complement strand
GGGGCTGTGACATAAGTCCCTAAAATGAAAAGATCCATTCGGAATTTGGTTAAATTTATGAATGGATCTTTTTGATAAATAAAATATTTTGAGAAAATGGATGGCCTATCGGCCATCTTTTTCATATTTAATGCCATCAATGCAATTCCGATCTGCCCTTTGGCTTTTTCAAGACCACGCACTGTGAATCTTGTGAAACCCAAATAAGCTTTCAAATTTCCAAACACTGTTTCAACGTCGTATTTACGACGCGAGTAGGTATTAGAATTTGAAAGCGACTTACGTGCTTTTGCTTTAAAGTATTCCCATTGTGGATTCACCATAATTTGTTTAAGATTACCACGTGGAGTTAATGCTTTAGAAACAAACTGGTGATTTTCATCATACTTTTCTGCTTGATATACTTTGAAATCACGCCGGAACCCATACCGATCAGTACGATAAGCATAACGTTTGAAATTAAAACGCACTCCATCTGGATTGACATAATAGTCGTCTTGAGCATGGTATTGCCAATTCATGACTTTACGATCATCAGATTGCCACTTACGGCTATTCTCTTTGAGCATCGTACTATAAGGAATTACCGCTGTGTGATCCGGTAATTCGTCTTCAATATACTTGTAATTACTTTCAGAACCATATCCAGCATCAGCCACAATATCTTTACCCAAAACGCCGTTTTGGTCCAATTGTTTCAGGAATGGAATTAGAGTTCTGGTGTCTGTTGGATTTTGCATTAATTCGTAGCCTAGGACAAACTGTGAATTTGTCATGATTTGTAAGTTGTATGCTGGCTTGGTTTGTCCATTACGCATCGGATCCTCTTTTAAACGCATAAAGGTCGCATCGTGATCAGTTTTCGAGTAACTGTTGCGCTCGCCAGCCACTGCTATTTGGGTTTGGTATTCAAGATTCTTCTGACGGCAATGGTTTAAGGAGCGGAAATACTTTTTTGCGTGGCGTCGTTCTTGTTTTGCAGGGTTTGGCGAGACCTTCGGTTTCGCATCTACCTGCGCATCAAGTTCTTCAATTCGCTGTTCAAGTAATGCAATTGTTGTATCTAATTCATCAATTTTAAAATCACTTAATTGAGGGTCTAGTTCAACTTCCTGCTTCATTTCGTTAATTAGCTGCTTTGCCTTAGCCGCATTTAAATTACTGTATTTGATGGTCCGCTTTTTCCATACAAAAGAGTATTTATTAGCATTCGCAAGGATTTTCGTACCATCAATAAAAGAAGCTTCATCGATCATTTCAGCCTTTTGAAGATAGTCATGAAACTCTTTAAAGCTACTTTCAATCATATCTGTTAAATCCTTGGAAACGATAAATCTAGCAATCGTGCGGTATGTAGGATATTGTTCTTGCGTCAACCACATTGCGACAATATTTTCACGAGCAAATCTTTCGATTTTTCGACAAGAAACGATTCCGTAACTGTAAGCTAATAAAACCAACTTCAATAACATTCGTGGATCGTACTCTCGTGGCCGACCAATGATGTTAGGATTGGAAACCGCTAGGTTTTCAACAAGCTGGTGGATGTAATAGGCAGAATGGTTTTCTTCAGGTTGATAATCAGTTGACATAGCCAAACTAAGTTGATTAATGTTATAATTGTTTTGCATTTTATATGTGTATCCTTTCGAGGGTATTGAAGGTATCGAGTGTCAGTCGATACCTTTTTCTTTTATCAATGTATCTATATTTTAAAGGAAAACGGAGCTGAATGAAATCCGAAGATTTCATCCAACTCCGTTTATTATTGGGGACTTATGTCACAGCCCC
>NZ_JACJKU010000132.1 GCF_016901675.1 Limosilactobacillus coleohominis | reverse complement strand
CTTTAACGTCAAGAAGAAAGGCACTTATCAGCGTTCTATTCCAGTAGTGTCCTATCCCGATCTAGAGTTTGATCGTCTTATTTCTATATTAAAAGAAGTAAGACGAACATATCAGTTTACTTTTAAGTACGTTAATTTCGACAAAGAGCAAATACATAAATTGTTACGGGAGGTTAAATGATTATGTCGTGCTTTTATACCAATGCTGAAGCTGATGCAATAGCAAATCGGTTCTTTAAGTTTTATTATCGTGACCGAGGGAAAATCAAATGGAGCGGTTTCTTTTTGTCGGAGCACACCGCAGCTTTAAAGAAGAACAGACAATATATTGACGGGAGAGAAAACCATTGACTTAAGTGTACGCGGTAAAAGACTTAGATTCTGGCTTATATCTTAGCGAAGTTGCAGGTTGTATTTTCGATAGAAAAAGGTACGAAAATTATGTATATGAGAAAAAGCAAGCAAATCAGGTAATGCAAGATGCTAAGAGTAAATCACAATCAACAGACTTTGGCTTCACTTATAAGAATCTTGCCGGAGTTCCTGTGGAACTTTATACTGTACCGATTATTAAACGTTCAATAGATATAACTTGGAGTAATAAGGTTAAGCAAGGAATGCCATTTAAAGAGGCCGTTATAGGTTGTGCTCTTGAGCATGTAAGACTTTTTGGAAGTACTATCAAAAATTATAAAGAAATTAGCAGGCACAACTTTCATTTCGTTACAAGTCAGCTTTAGGAGATGTTAAATCATGACAAAGAAAATCTATAGAATATACAATCCGGGTACCGAAGAGTATATTAGTGAAGTCCATGGAATGATGCGTTATGAGGCCTACAATAAAGTGGATAGCGCTTATGCGTATGATTTACAAGATGCTTTAGACATACTTAAACATGCTAAAAGTATGAACAAGTTCATTGCTGACAACGATAAATTCCCGGCTAAAATGCGAGAAGGTTGTCGGCAAGCTCCAATTATCATACCCATTAGCATCAATGAAGTTCGTATTTCTATGGATGAAGCAACCGCAGCAATTGATACTGAACCAACTCTTGGGCTATCTGGCGAAGACGCTATACGCCAAGCTCGCTGGCGAAGAGTTAGAAAGTATAAACAGTATCTCCATTACAGCACAAAGTCACCAAGTCATAAGTATATCTATATGCACTCATACTTTTAAAAATGAAGTACCTCGGAAATAAGTGGAGTGCTTTATTAGGATTATTCAGCTTGATGTCATTAAAATTAGAATTTTATTGACAGGTTAGGAACGGAGTATTTCACTATATTATCACTGCCCTGTCATGAACTATTCATTGTTTAGCACATTCATGTTATAATGAATGTACACAAAAAGCAGGCCCGTTAAAAAGACGGTGGCCTGGTTACTTATAACTAATAAAAGATCGTCCGCAACCTGCCAAAGTTACTGGGACGGTCTTTTATTTTCAACAAAATGAGAAGGCAGATTGTAAAATTTAAGTTGAACATTTAAGTGGACAGAAAAGCCCATCAAGGTCTTTAATGGTGTTACCACACAATCCATTAGAAAGAAGGACCTTGATGGGCACCACTATTTTATCATTCCAGCACCGCGTTGTCATTGAAACGCTTCATAATGAAGGACGTTCCTTGCGATACATCGCTAACTACTTAGGCTTTAGTAAGACCACTATCTTTAACGAACTTCACCGGCTAAATAGTGAGTACCAGGCTGAGCTAGCGCAAACTGACTTTGAACAAAAGGTTAGTCAACGGGGGCGGAAGTCTTCGCTCACTAAAAACCTTAAACACTTGGTCGAGGAAAAGAT
>NZ_JACJKU010000131.1 GCF_016901675.1 Limosilactobacillus coleohominis | reverse complement strand
GAGGCTGGGAAAAAACTCTCAGTCCAAAATGAAAGCCGGACGATGAATCAAATCTTGGTTCATCGTCCGGCTTCTTATGTACACAGGAAATCGTTCCTGATATGATGTAATTACCCCTAAAAACAAACATAAAGGAGCGATTTTCATGTATCAAAATTATATCACGGGACAAACAGAATTCGTACTAAATTATGACTACAATGTGCCAAAAAATCATCTGGTTCGGTTAATTGATACTTTTGTCGATTCCATTCCACAAGAGGTTTTGTTAGAAGAGAACGTGGCCGTCACCGGCCGCCCACTTTCTCACCCTGCACTGATGTTAAAAATTCTGTTGTTTGCGTACTCTCGTCAAACTTATTCTGGCCGGAAAATAGAAACCTTGTTAGAAGAAAACTTACCAATGCGATGGTTAGCCCGTGATCATTCATACAGTTACCATACCATCAATAACTTTCGACGGAGTGAGCACGCCAGGAACTTAATAAAACGTACCTTTGTTTACTTTACTATGGCTCTTACGGACCATGGGCTAATTCAAAATGATGCAGTCTTTATTGATGGCACTAAGGTTGAAGCGGATGCTAATAAGTACTCGTTTACTTGGCGTCGGGCAATAGAAAAGTATCACGCTAAGTTGAGAGAAAAGACGGCTAGTATTTATGATGAGTTAGTAGAAAAGCAAGTCATCAAAGAGATGAAACCAGAAATGATTGAATCTATCGACGGTATGGAATTAATGGCTGAAGAAGTGGAAAAAGAAATCACTAATCTAGACGAAGCCATTAAACAGGAGCCGAAAATAATTAAAGGTGGTTCAGTTAGAAAACGTCGGCGACGTTTTCTAAAGAAGCTTCGTCGTCAACTGAGAGAAGACTTAATTCCACGGGCTAAAAAATATGAACGTGTCGAAGATATTTTTCAAGGACGAAATAGCTTTTCGAAAACAGACCACGACGCAACTTTTATGTGCATGAAAGAAGATCCGATGATGAACCGAGAACTCAAACCCGGATATAATCTTCAGATTGCCACGCATAATCAGTTTGTCCTTGATTATGCTTTATTTTCCAATCCTACTGATACTAGGACTTTAGTGCCATTTCTTAAGCAATTCCATGGCTTGGATTTCTTTACACACGTGGTAGCTGATGCTGGTTACGGTAGTGAATATAATTACACAACACTGCTTGACCAATTCGATAAGCAACCACTCATTCCATACACCACCTATCAAAAAGAGCAGAAGCGTAAGTTCAAAAATGATCCAACAAAACCTCAGAATTGGCAGTACAATGCCGAAGATGACTACTATATTGATCATTTAGGCGTTCGCTTCAGTTTTTATCGCTACAGTAAACGAACTGATAAGTATGGATTTAAGCGCGATCTTAAACTCTATCGTGCCGACACACATCAATCATCAGAAGAGTTAGATCAGTTAGCTAAAACGCCAGGTAAGCGTCAGCGCTACATCCAGGTTAATCCAACTTGGAATTATTACAAAGCAAAAGTCAAAGAGACCCTCTCAAGCGATGAAGGTAAGATGATCTATCGTCGACGCAAGTTCGACGTTGAACCAGTCTTTGGTCGCATGAAGAGGGATTTTGGCGTACGCCGAACTCATTTGCGCGGCCAACGGGCTGTGGAAAATGATGTCGGATTAACCTTAATGGCATTGAACTTAACGAAATTGGGTAAAATGATCAACCAATTAAGACCCTTTTTAGTAAATAACCAAAAATGCGAACTACAATTTTTGATTAAATCAAAAATCATAGTTCGCATTTTCTTAGTTAGAAGCTAGAAAATAATAGTTAATTCCCAGCCTCTTTT
>NZ_JACJKU010000014.1 GCF_016901675.1 Limosilactobacillus coleohominis | reverse complement strand
GGCAATTACCGTGTGTGTATTTTTTGGGGTAATTGTCCTTTTTTATTGTCATCATATACAAAAACGGCACTGATGAAAACTCATCAGTACCGAATAGTGTAGAACCACTTAATATAACTTAAAGGGATTAGCGTGAAATATGCTGCTAATCCTTTTTGTTTTAGTTTCTTTTTCAATATGCTACTTTTCAAAATCATTGTTTTAATGATAGCATGGGTATATAGGAAATTATGAAGGAGCAATTATTATGAGTAAATCAAATGAAGAATTGGCTGTTGAATTAACCATTGCAATGCTTGAACACAATGCAACTGTCAAAGCTAATAAGGACGATAAAAGTGAATTGAAGTTAACCAACGCTATGGCAGTCGGTCAAAACTATAAATATCTGTTAGGGGTTTTAAATAACGAAGTTGATCCCTATCAAAAATAAGCTAACGAGGCGTTTAATTTAGAATGAATACTATTAAAAAGACCAGCAGTACAAACTGCTGGTCTTTTTTGCACACAAAACCTCTCTTGTGGGCAAATCAGTATAAAATTGGTATACCTTTACTTTTTCTTGATATTCCAAGTTTCCATAAACGTTGATATATCAGCGTTTATTTATCATCAATTTCTTCATCAGTCTTCAAAACTGCCATGAAAGCCTCTTGAGGAATATCAACTTTTCCGACTGCCTTCATTCGCTTTTTACCACGCTTTTGCTTTTCTAGCAACTTAGCTCGCCGGTCTGGATCACCAGTATGGATTCTGGCAGTAACATCTTTTCGATAAGCCTTGATGTTGGTACGAGCAATAATCTTAGAACCAATTGCAGCTTGAATTGGAATTTCAAAGTTTTGTCGTGGAATGATCTTTTTAAGCTTAGCAGCAATTTCACGACCTCGTTCAGCCGCAAAATCCCGGTGAGTAATGAAACTCAGTGCATCTACTTTATCCCCATTCAATAAGATATCAATTTTAACTAGTTCAGAAGCACGATAATCATCAATTTCATAGTCCAATGATGCATAACCACGAGTACTCGATTTCAGTTTATCGAAGAAATCAAAAATGATTTCCGCTAATGGAATATGATAGATAACGTTAACTCGTGTATCACTTAGGTATTCCATCGTGTCAAACTGGCCACGCTTCCGTTGGCAAAGCTCCATTACTGCACCAACATAGTCATTTGGCACCATAATTGAAGCCTTAACAAATGGCTCTTTGATGTCTTTAATCTCTGTTACATCTGGCATGTCAGCCGGGTTTTCAACTTCCTTCATGGAGCCATCATGCATGTCCACATGATACGTAACAGAAGGCGCCGTTGTGATAAGATCCAAGTCAAATTCACGTTCAAGTCGTTCTTGAATAACGTCCATGTGAAGTAGTCCTAAGAAACCACACCGGAAACCAAAACCTAATGCTTGTGAAGATTCAGGTTCAAACGTTAATGCAGCATCATTTAATTGAAGTTTTTCTAAAGCATCTCTTAAATCGTTAAATTTAGCATTATCAGTAGGATAAAGCCCTGCGTATACCATTGGGGTCATTTGACGATAACCTTCTAATGGTTTATCTGTAGGATTGGTAGCACTAGTGACCGTATCACCAACTCGAGTATCCTTAATGTCCTTAATTGCTGCAGTGATGTAACCAACATCTCCCGCCATTAATACGTCTCGCTCTAAAGGTTTTGGTGAGTTAATTCCAACTTCAGCAACTTCATATTCAGTTCCACTGTTCATTAATCGAATTCGGTCGCCTTTTTTAACGGTTCCTTCAAAAACCCGCACACTTAAAACTACTCCACGATAATCATCATATTTGGAGTCAAAAATTAATGCTTTTAAGGGTGCAGTTAAATCCCCAGTTGGTGCTGGAACATCCTTCACAATTTTTTCAAGAACCTCATCAACGCCCATCCCCGTCTTAGCACTAATATCCACTGCTTCATCAGTTTCTAATCCGATTTCTTCTTCAATTTGCTGCTTGGTCCCTTCGGGGTCAGCGGACGGCAAATCGATTTTATTGATGACGGGTAAAATAGCTAAGTCATTGTCCAATGCCAAATAAACGTTAGCTAAGGTTTGAGCTTCGACCCCTTGAGTAGCATCAACCACTAAAACAGCTCCTTCGCAAGCCGCTAGGGACCTGGAAACTTCATAGGAAAAGTCAACATGTCCAGGAGTATCAATCAGATGGAAAATATAATCTTGTCCATCCTTGGCGTGATATGTTAAGGCAACAGCATTCAACTTAATGGTAATCCCTCGCTCACGCTCCAAAGGCATGTCATCAAGAATTTGATCTTTCATTTCCCGCTTTGAAATTGAATCTGTCATCTCTAAAATTCGGTCTGCTAACGTTGACTTGCCATGGTCAATATGGGCAACAATTGAAAAATTTCGAATTCTCTTTTGACGTTCTTTCATTTCGTCTAAATTCATTTAAACATTACTCGCTTTCCAATGCGTATTATAAATAATTATAGCAAATGTCACTTTGAAAACAAAGAAGCGCAGGTGAGATCACCTCCGCTCCGTAGGATTAATTATTTTTCATCAAATGCGTCTTTTAGCTTATCAAAGAAGCCATTTTTGCCACCCTTAACGTTTTCACCAGAAGCAGCAGCAAACGCCATTAAGGCTTCCTTTTGTTGCTTATTCAGACTCTTTGGTGTTTTAACATGAATACGAACATGTTCATCCCCATTACCTTTTCCATTCAGGTGTGGAACACCCTGACCACGTAAACGGAAATTAGTTTCAGATTGGGTTCCTGCGGGGATCTTCAAATCAACATCGCCGTGCACAGTTTTGACCTTAATTTTATCACCCAAGGCCGCCTGAGAGAATGAAATATCACAATCAACAAAAATGTTGGCGCCATCACGTTGGAATTCGCGGCTTGGTGTCACTCTAAATACAATATACAAGTCACCGTAAGGTCCACCATTTGTACCAGCTTCACCTTGACCTTGCAACCGCATTTGTTGACCATCATCAACTCCTGCAGGAACTTTAACTTTCAAGGCATGCCGTTCTGAAATATGACCAGTACCATGACACTTAGTACATTGATCTTCAGGCTTGATTTCCTTACCTGTACCATGACAAACAGGACAAGGTTCTTGTGATTGCATCATTCCCATCATCGTTTGTCGTTGACGAACAATGTAACCACGACCCTGACATTCATGACAAGTTACTGGTGACTTACCAGGTTTGGCACCCGTCCCATGACATACATCACACTGGGCTTCACGATTATACTTAATCTCGGTTTCTTTACCATTAATTGCATCCATAAAATCCAACGTCATTGTATATTGTAAATCACGTCCCTGCTGAGGCGCACTAGGGTCACGACGTGAACGACCACCACCAAAGATATCACCAAAGATATCACTGAAGTCACCAAAACCTTGTGCACCACCGAAGCCTTGACCACCAAATCCGCCAAAGCCTTGGCCAGCACCTGCATTAGGACCAGCTGATCCAAATTGATCATACTGAGCCCGTTTTTGCTTATCACTCAGCACTTCATGAGCTTCATTAATCTTTTTAAATTTCTCTTCGGCACCAGGATCGTGATTAACATCAGGGTGATATTTAGCAGCTAATTTACGGTATGCACGGTTAATTTCTTGTTCAGAAGCGTCTTTTTTTACACCTAAAATATCGTAATAATTTTCTTCAGCCATCTATCTTCCCTCGTTTTTTAATAATTGTGGTTAGTATACCATAAGTAAAAGCCAAAGTCCGGTTTACCCGGCCTTTGGCTTTTCAATGGCCGACAATTACTTCTTGTCGTCAGGATCTACTTCTTGGAAGTCGCCATCAACGGTATTACCGTCGTTTCCCTTATCATTATTATTAGTACCACCATTTGGTTGGCCGCCAGTTGGATTACCTTGAGCACCACCATTTTGTTGTTGGGCTTGTTGGTAAAGCTTTACTGTAAGGTCTTGAACAATCTTATTTAAGTCGTCCTTCTTAGACTTCATTTCTTCAATATTGTTATCATCCTTGGCCTTTTGTAATGCTGCCTTAGCATCTTCTGCCTTCTTAATTTCATCGTCAGAAACTTTGCCCTTTAGTTCCTTTAATGTCTTATCAGTTTGGAATAGCAGTTGATCAGTTTCATTCCGTACATCTGCTTCTTCCTTCTTCTTCTTGTCGGCATCAGCATGTTCTTCGGCATCCTTCTTCATCCGTTCAATTTCTTCGTCAGAAAGACCTGAACTAGACTTAATGGTAATATTTTGCTTCTTGTGTGTTCCTTGATCTTCGGCAGAAACATTAACAATACCGTTCTTGTCGATGTCAAATGTAACCTTAATTTGAGGAACACCACGTGGTGCAGGTGGAATGTCCGTTAATTGGAAGTTACCAAGCGTCTTGTTGTCAGCAGCCATTGGCCGTTCACCTTGTAGAACGTGAATGTCTACGGCTGGTTGATTATCAGCAGCGGTTGAGAAGACTTGACTCTTGGAAGTTGGGATGGTTGTGTTCCGATCAATTAACTTAGTGAATACACCACCCATGGTTTCAATACCAAGAGATAGTGGAGTAACATCAAGTAAAACAACATCCTTAACGTCACCAGTCAAAACCCCACCTTGAATAGCAGCACCTAAAGCAACCGCTTCGTCAGGGTTAATTGAATGGTTTGGTTCCTTACCAGTCAATTCCTTAACCATTTCTTGAACAGCAGGAATCCGTGTTGAACCACCGTTTAGAATAACTTGGTCAATGTCACTGAATGATAATCCAGCGTCTTTCAGGGCATTCATAACTGGTGTCTTCGTCTTTTCAACTAAGTCGTTAGTAAGTTGGTTGAATTGGGCACGAGTTAAAGTCTTTTCCAAGTGCAATGGACCATCTTCACCAGATGTAATAAATGGTAGGCTAATTTGTGCTTCTTGAACACCAGATAAGTCCTTCTTAGCCTTTTCTGCAGCATCCTTTAACCGTTGCAAAGCCATCTTATCTTGAGAAAGGTCAATTCCATGTTCTTGTTTAAAGCCGTCAATTAACCAATCCATGATCTTTTGATCAAAGTCATCACCACCAAGGTGAGTATCACCATTAGTAGATAATACTTGGAAGACACCATCACCTAATTCAAGGATGGAAACATCAAACGTCCCACCACCAAGGTCATATACTAAGATCTTTTCATCTTTGTCTTCCTTATCTAGACCATAAGCTAATGAAGAAGCTGTAGGTTCGTTAATGATCCGCTTAACATCTAATCCAGCGATCTTACCAGCATCCTTAGTAGCTTGACGTTGAGCATCATTGAAGTATGCAGGAACAGTAATAACGGCCTTATCAACAGTATCACCAATGTAATCTTCAGCGTACTTCTTCAAGTATTGAAGAATCATTGCAGAAATTTCTTGAGGCGTGTATTTCTTGCCTTCAATATCAACAGTATAGTCCTTTTCACCCATATGACTCTTAATTGACTTAACAGTGTTAGGGTTTGTAATTGCTTGCCGCTTAGCTACTTCACCAACTTGTGTCTCACCATTTTTAAATGAAACAACTGATGGTGTTGTCCGACCACCTTCTGGATTAGTAATGATTTTAGGCTCATTACCTTCCATAACGGCAACAGCGGAGTTGGTAGTACCTAAGTCAATACCAATAATCTTGTTACTTGCCATAAAAAATCCCTCTTTTACTAATTAATTTTCTTTATTGAGCAACTACAACCATTGCTGGTCGTAGAACACGGTCCTTCAACATGTATCCTGATTGTAGAACTTGGACAACCGTGTCAGGCTTTTGATCACCACTTACAGCGACTGTTTGAACAGCCTGTTGAGTGTTCGGATCAAACTGTTTGCCTAGAGCATCTACTTCAGTGATACCATGATCTTGCAGGGCTTTATCTAAATGATCATGAACCATTTGAATACCCTTTTTTAATTGTTTACCGTTTTCATCAGTAACATCAATTGCTAAGGCGCGCTTCAAATTATCAAGAACCGGCAAGATACTTTTAGCCAAATCTTGACCATCATATTTTGCCATCTGAGAACGTTCCTTTTCAAAACGTTTCGACATATTTTGAATTTCCGCCTCAGCTCTTAAGAACTGATCATCCTTATCAGCAATCTGTTTTTTTAATTCTGCCAATTGTTTCTTCAATTCATCAACGGTAGATTCAGATTGCTTATCTTTTGATGCTGCTTGTTCAGCTTTTTTATTTTGATCTTTTTGAGGAGCATGCTCCTGTTTCTCTTCTTGATCTTTTTTAGCCATCTAATCCCTCCTAAGAGCCATAATAATGATGATAATAGTCTAACAGTCGCTTTGCCAATTCTTTTCGAAATGCATCGACAATTCCAATCGTGCGAGAATATGGCATTGCTGTTGGCCCCAAAACTGCTATGATTCCTTCGCCATACTGATCAACATCATACTTCGCAGTAATTAGTGAGTAATTGTTAAGTACATCACTATTGGCAATTTCATTACCAATTCGAACGTTAATCCCCGAACCATCATTATCTGAATCAATAATTCGAGAAATTCGATCACTAGTGTCTAACAGTTCATACAGTGCTTTCATCTCACTTGGGCTTTGTTTCCCAGCTATTCCCATTAAGTTTAATCGGCCCCCGACAAAGAATCGTTCACGCTCCGCTTGTGAAAGAATACTATCAAATACATCTAGGAACCCTTCCGGACTTTCTAGATAGCGATGAACTTGTACAGGAATATCAGTTTTCAGTCGTTGCACAACTTCTACTAATCTTTTCCCATTTAATTCATCATTAATCATTCTCACAACAGCTTCAAGCGCTTCAGTATCCATATCGCGTGGTATCCGGAAAGTTTGGTTTTCAACCTCCCCGGTATCAGTAACGAGGATACCAATTACCTTTTGATTACCTAATGGTACTAACCGAAAACCGCTTAAGCGAGCATCCTTTTGTTCAGGTTTGATCGTAAACGCGGTTAAAGAAGTCAACTGTGATAAAATGTCAGCAGAGTGCGAAATGATCTCATCGAGTTTGGCAAAATTAGTGCCTAGTGAATTTTGGATTACAACCAAGTCATTATTAGAAACACTATTTGGATCCAGCAAATGATCAACATAGTACCGATAACCTTTTTTAGAAGGGACTCGTCCAGAAGATGAATGCTCTTTTACAACCAAGCCTTCATGCTCAAGAAATGCCATTTCGTTACGAATAGTAGCAGAACTGACTTTCATTGGCAGCTTATCAACAAGTCCTTTTGAGCCTACCGGTTGACCAGTATCAGTATACTGGCGTACAATCGCTTGCAGGATTGCCTCTTGACGCTGTGTTAACATTTTTTGATCACTTCCTTTTAGCACTCTTAACACCTAAGTGCTAAACACACTTTATAATATACCAACCATCATTCTAAAAGTCAAGAAACGTCAAACTTTTTATAGGAGAAATTATGAAAACTGATCAACGATATATTCAACCACACAATGCCAATGAAGCAATGACGCTAATTCAGAAATTGTTTAATGAATATCGTCATGCTCCATTGACGGATGTCTTATTAAAATATCATAATAATTTGATCTATCGATTAAAATCTGACATATATAAGGCAGCCGAAAAGGAAAACAATTCACAGCAGCTAAGTGATTTAAATCAGATGATTCAAATCATGGAAGCCTGGACTAAAATTCGTTTAAATAATCAACCTTTCGAAGGAAAAATGAAAAATTTCAAACTAGTCACTAATAATAGCCCAAAATTTAAGCGTCATCTTCATAAAATCAAGGGACCGCTTAATCATCAAGCTAGCCGTCATTAGCTAAAAAGGTCGTTGGCATTTCGTTATATTGCCAACGACCTTTTTTATTAGTTTTCTCGATTATTTAATGCTTTCTCGGCCTCTTCATAATCATCAAAATGATGTTTGGTATGACCAATAATTTGATAATCTTCATGCCCTTTTCCGGCGATAATAATCGCATCACCTGGTTTAGCATGATTAACAGCATATTGAATTGCTTCACGACGATTAAAAATGACAGTTGCTTGATCAGGATCAATTCCGGCCAGCATATCATCCATAATCTTGTGTGGATCCTCAGTTCGTGGATTATCCTCTGTTAAAATTGCGTGAGTGCTATGTTCAACAGCAATTTTAGCCATTTGGGGACGCTTTTGCGCATCACGATCGCCACCACAGCCAACAATACAATAAGTATCTTGTTTAGCAAAATCATTGAGCGTTTCCAAAACATTCAATAATCCATCTGGTGTATGAGCATAATCAACAATTACACTTACTCCAGTATCAGAAGGCACTAACTGAAAACGTCCTTTGACACCTTTAGCTTTGCTTAATGAATCAACAATTTCATCTAAATCAGCCCCAGCTGCATATGCAGCTCCAACGGCAGCTAAGGAATTATACACATTAAACTTACCAATAAGGTTGGTCTTAACATGGCGAACCTCATTCAAAACATGCAAGTCAAATTCAGTTCCATGAATACTGATGTTAATATTCTCCGCAGAAATGTCTGCCTGGTGATCAATACCATATGTCAAAATATTACTAGTTGTGTAATCGATAAATTCCCTACCAACCGGATCGTCAATATTCATAACTGCTGTCTTACCATCAAATGTATTCCCCATTTGAGCAAACAACAAGCTTTTGGCAAGTTTATATTGACTCATTGTCTTATGGTAGGCTAAATGATCTTCTGTAAAATTAGTGAAGACACAAATGTCATAATTAATTCCCCAAACACGGCCCTGTACCAAGGCAATGGATGAAACTTCCATGGAAACCGTTTTGACGTTATGATCACGCATATCTGCTAAGGTTTTTTGATTAGTTAAAACGTCTGGTGTGGTATTAGTGGTAGGAAAGATCTGATCATTGACTTTCCGATAAAGAGTACCAATTAAACCAGTACCTTCCCCCATATTGTCGAACACTTCTTCAATCAAATGCGTCACGGTGGTTTTACCATTCGTTCCGGTAACTCCAATCATTTTCATAGACTTACTTGGGGACCCATAAAATTTGTCTGCTAAAAACGCCATTGCACGATGGGTATCCTTAACATAGAAAACTGGGACGGTCGTGTCCACTGGTTCTTGAGCGATAATCATTTTTGCACCACTTGCTACTGCTTGCGGAACAAATTGATGTCCATCAACATTAGATCCCACAATCGCAATAAAGATCGCTCCAGGAACTACTTCGCGAGTATCTTGCGTTACCGTCGTAACTTCAAAATCCGCAAAATGTTCATCTGATAATTGTTTATACTTGATTGATTGGATTAAATCACTTGCTAACACGGTTGTTCTTCCTTCCTAATGTTGTTCAGTTATTATAAACTTTTGGACTGCCAATAATTGTACAGCCAAGGTCTGAAGTCCGGTATGTTGAACGGACACGAAATGGAACTTGAGCTTTCATTGCAATTTTTACAGCCCGCGGATGAACTACCTTTGCACCGTTTTGAGCCATCGTTTCCATCTCATCGTAGGTTAAAAAAGGGATTACTTGAGCATTAGAATTTTCTTTAGGATCTTTGTCCATAACACCATTCACGTCTGTAAAAATATCAACATATTGGGCATTTAACGCAGCACCAAGCGCAGTCGCGGATGTGTCTGAACCGCCTCGTCCTAATGTCGTAATATGACCATCCATTGTTTTTCCTTGGAACCCGGCTACAATCACTACATCCGCAGTTAGTAAAGCCTGTTGAATAGCATTATTATCGACTTTTAATACTCGCGCATTTTGATAATCATCATTAGTAATAATCCCAGCCTGCGCACCTGTCATGCCTTGAACATTAATACCACGCTGTCTAGCCTGATTAAGCATTACAGACATCGAAATTAATTCGCCCGTTGCCAACAACTGGTCTAATTCCTGAGGATTAAGTTTTGTGGCTCCATTTGAGCTAACTAAACTTAACAAAGAGTCGGTTGCATAAGGGCTACCCTTGCGTCCCATTGCAGAAACAACCATCACAACTTTATAGCCATCATTTAACGCCTTTTGAACATGGTCTAAGGCTAAGTCACGTGAAGTATGGTCTTGGACAGATGTCCCACCAAACTTTTGCACAATTAGTTTTCCCATTTTGTGTCCTCAACTTTGTTAATTAAAATGGTGATTTAAAGCTAGAACCTGCATCTTCAATGTATTGCTTGTACCAAGTCATAAAGGTCAAAATTGTCCAAATCTTACGTGAATTATCTCTAACACCCTTACGATGATCTTCCAATAATTGTAAGAAGTATTGTTTATTAAAGAATTGGTCAGTTTGTGAATTATTAATAATGTCTTTAGCCCAATCGTACATTTCGTCTTTTAACCAGAAACGAATTGGTACTGGGAAGCCAAGCTTTTTACGATGTAAAACATGTCCTGGAATGACATCTTCAACCGCCTTACGTAAGATCTGCTTGGTAGTACCATCTTTAATCCGTAAGTGACTTGGAATTTGTGAAGCAACTTCAAAAACTTCTTTATCTAAAAATGGCGTCCGTAATTCAAGGCTATGAGCCAAAGAAGTACGGTCAGCGTTTCTCAACAGGTCACCATTTAGCCATGCATGAATATCAATAAACTGCATCTTAGTGATTGGATCATACTGCTGAGCTTCTTGGTACCATGGCGCCATCGTTTTAGCGTATGAATGATCAGCATTGTAATTCTTAAAGAAGCGCTTCTTTTCTGCTTCGTTAAAAATAAATGCATTCCCAACATACCTTTTTTCCAATGGAACAGTTCCACGCATTAAGAATGACTTACCCTTCATTCCTTCAGGCATCATTTTACTAATGGCATGTAATGCACCATTAATTGGCTTGGTGTACTTAAATGGTCGCAAGGAAATTGGTTCATGATAAATAGTGTAACCACCAAACAACTCATCAGCGCCTTCACCAGTTAAAGCAACTTTCACTTGTTCACGAGCCGTCTTAGTCAAGAAGAACTGAGGCACTGCAGCAGGATCCGCCAAAGGATCATCCATTGCCCATACAAAATATGGAAATGCCTTCATAAACTCTTGTGGAGTAATAATATGGCTATAGTTTTCAACGCCTAAAATATCCGCAGTTTCCTGAGCGACATCTAATTCACTGTAGCCTTCCCGTTGAAAACCAACAGAAAAAGTTTTGAGGTTATTATTAAATCGTTTGGCAATTGAAACAACAATTGTTGAATCAATCCCACCTGATAGGAATGCACCAACAGGAACATCTGACCGCATGTGAATCTTCACAGAGTCAAATAAAACATCACGAACTTCTTTTGCATACTCATCTTCTGATTTTTCAACAGGATGGAAAGTTGTATCGTAATACCGTTGTAATTTAACTGGTTCCCCAACCTTCTTAATTAATGACATTCCTGGAAGCAATGCCTTGATGTCTTTTGACATTGTCTCAGGTTCCGGAACATATTGGAAAGTCATATAATCCTGTAATGCATCATGATTAAATTCTTGTTCACGTAAAACAGGATATAAAGCTTTTTCTTCGGAACCGTAGAAAAGTTGATCACCAACTTGGGCATAGTAAAAAGGCTTAATACCAAATTGATCTCTGGCCGCAAACATCGTCTTTTCTTGACTATCCCAAATAACAAAGGCAAACATTCCACGGAAATGCTTTGGAGCATCCACTCCCCATTTGTCATATCCTGCAAGAATTACTTCAGAATCAGAATCACTCTTAAAAGTGTAGCCATCCTTTTTTAATTCATCCCGTAATTCAATATAGTTATAGATTTCACCATTAAACGTTAACATGTAGCGTTCATTATCATATGGCATCGGTTGGTGCCCTGCTTCGGTTAAGTCAATAATGCTCAGCCGACGAAAGCCCATCGTAATATTATCATCTTGAAAATATCCTGAGTCGTCTGGCCCCCGATGAATAATCATATTATTCATCGTATGAACCGCTTCACTCATCCGTTCTGGTGAATATAATTTCTTATCAGATACTGTTCCTGCAAACCCACACACAGTTAATCCACTCCTTAATCTCTTTTCTCTGAAATACTTAATTATTCGATTTTGACCAGTCTTTATAGTAGTTAAAAATGATTCAAAAATCAATATGTCTTTTAATTCTTACAACTTATTTTACAGAAATTCCGCTAAACTGATTGTCCGCAAGTATTTGTTCACTAGTAGTTTGATCCTTTTTTAATTGATTGATCAGTTCTTGGACACTACTAAATTTAACTTCATCACGCAACCGTTGAACCCATTGAACAGTCACATGCTCACCATAAATATGATGATTGAAATTAAATAAATTAATCTCAATAGTCATTCGTTTATTTTGTCCAAAAGTTTCATTAAAGCCAACGCTGGCCATTCCATCAACCCATCTTCCTTGAACTTTCATTCTTACGGCGTACACGCCAACTGCCGGAATGCGCTCATTTTCGTACCACTGAACATTGGCAGTAGGAAAGCCAATTGTCCTTCCACGAGCAAAACCATGAACAATAATGCCAGTAGTTGTGTACTCATAGCCAAGGAGTTGATTGGCTTGACCAATTTGTCCCTCATCAACTAATTTTCGAATATTTGTGGAACTAACTTTTTCATCAACAGCACCTTCGGACAATTTATTCACTGTATAAACATCGAATCTACCGTTAACATATGTTGGTAAAAGCGCCATATTTGCAATATCAGCAGGCCCATATGTATGGTCAAACCCGGCAACTACCATACTAGGGTTTAATGCTGTCAGTACTTGATCAACAAATTCTTGAGGTGCCAATTCAGCAACGTCCGAAGTAAAATTCATCACGTATGCAATGTCAACTCCTAACTGTTGAAATAAGGAGAGCTTCGTTTTCAATGGAGTTAAATATCGGACTGGCTGTTCCATCATTTTAAAAACAATCGCCGGCAATTTATCGTATGTTAAGACTGCCAATGGTTGATGGCGCTCATTTGCAAGTTCTTTTGCGGTACGAATTACTTTCTGGTGTCCACGGTGGACTCCATCAAAAAAGCCCATTGCTAAAACAACCGGTCCAGCTTTGACCTCATTTGTACTTAATGGATAGCTTAACCGAATGCTTTTCATTGTTACCCTCCTACTTAGTTGAAATCATGGTTGCTGGTTTATAATTAACCCCATTTTTTTGATAAATGGCCTTGGCCTCATCATCGTACAACAAGACAAGCTCTTTTTCATCATGGTGCAGTTGCTTTGCTTTTAGCCATCCACCATTCTGTACTAATTTCCATTGTTGGTCTGTCAATTCAACTTGCGGATAGTTTCTTAAAACAAACCTTGCGGGAAAAATATAATTAGTAATTGTTTGATTATTAACCTCTTCTTCCACATCTGCCAGGCTCAGTGTCTGGTCTAGTTCAAAACCACCACTCTTTAATCTGGTTAATGATGACATTGTCCCTGGATATCCAAGTTTTTTGGCAAGATCAACAGCTAATGTTCTAACATAAGTTCCCTTGGAGCAATGCACTTCAAAACGGACTCTCTGTTGTCGTTGCTCTACATCATAATGATTAGAGGTCATTACAAACTTGTTAATGGTAACCTGCCGTTGTGGTCGTTCTACCGTCTCTCCTGCACGGGCATACTCATACAGTCTTTTACCATTGACCTTAACGGCAGAATACATCGGTGGGATTTGAGTAATATTACCTGTTAATTCTGACATGGCTAACTGTATTTGGCTTTCAGAAATTGGTGATGAGACTTCTTTAGTTGCAACTACCTCACCATCCAAGTCTTCAGTGGTTGTTGCTTCGCCGATCAAAAGTTCTCCAGCATAGACCTTTCCTGACTCCATTAGATAAGGCACCAGTTTAGTAGCATTTCCAATACAAATCGGCAAAACCCCACTCACGTTAGGATCTAAGGTCCCAGAATGACCAATTTTTTTGGTATGCAATAATTGTCTTAATCGACGAATACAGTCAAAACTGGTCATACCACGTTCTTTATAAAGTGGTAACACACCATTCATAATCATAATCCTCCTTCAACACGAAAAGAGGTTGCGGGAAACGTCCACAACCTCTTTTAAACAATTAAAGTTGATTGTCCTGATGAAGTTTCTTAATTAATTCATCGATTCTATTACCATAAGCAATTGATGGATCTCGTTCAAACTTAATTGCAGGTGTCTTAAAAATGTTGAGGCGGGCACCTAATTCTTTACGAATCAAGCCAGTTGCCTTATCCAATCCGGCCTGGGCTTTTTCACCATCAGATGCTTTATCGGATAACAAACTGTAATAAATTGTTGCTTGTTGCAAGTCACCCGTTACATCAACATCAGTAACAGTAATGTTTTGGACACGCGGATCACGCACCCGTTTTAACAAAATATCATCAACTTCACGTTGAATTTCTTGTGCTAGCCGTTCTGGTCTGTATCGTTTATTAGGCATGCCAATCCTCCTTACTTAACAGGAATTTCCTTCATTTGATATGCTTCAATGACATCATTTTCTTTAATGTCATTGTAGTTTTCAATAGTCAAACCACATTCAAAGCCGGCTTTAACTTCCTTGGCATCATCCTTAAAGCGCTTCAAGCTGCCAAGTTCACCATCGTAGATAACCACACCGTCACGAACTAAGCGTACCTTTGAGTCACGAGTGATTTTACCAGTAGTAACCATTCCACCAGCAATGGTCCCCACTTTAGAAGCTTTATAGATTTGCTTAACTTCAACTTCTCCGATAGTTTCTTCTTTATATTCTGGTTCCAGCATCCCTTTCATGGCTGCTTCAACCTCTTCAATGGCTTTGTAGATAACCTGGTGTAAACGAATATCAATGTTATTGGAATCAGCCATTGACTTAGCAAGTGGTGTTGGTCGAACATTGAAACCAATAATAACCGCGTTGGAAGCTTCGGCTAACGTAACATCGGATTCACTGATGGCACCTACTGCCTTGTGAATAATATCAACTCGAACACCGTCAACATCAATCTTTTGAAGACTTTGTGCCAGGGCTTCAACTGAACCTTGAACGTCAGCCTTAATAATGATTGGCAAGGTCTTCATTTGCCCCTTCTTCATGGTATCGAAGAGGTTATCTAAAGTAACATGGGAAGTTCGTGCACGTTCTTCTTCTTGAGCACGTTTAGCACGTTCTTCACCAGCTGCCCGCGCTGTCTTTTCATCTTCAAATACAACGAAACGATCCCCTGCCTGTGGAACATCGTTTAATCCAGTAATTTCAACAGGTGTTGATGGAGTTGCTGTTTTAATCCGACGACCGTTTTCGTTGTTCATAGTACGAACACGTCCGAAAGTATTACCAACAACAATTGGGTCACCAACATGCATTGTTCCTTGTTGAACTAACAATGTAGCAACTGCTCCACGTCCTTGATCCAACCGTGCTTCAACAACTGAACCGGCAGCTCTTTGATCAGGGTTAGCCTTTAATTCCATCATTTCAGCTTGAAGAAGAATCATATCTAACAATTCATCAATATTCTTGTCAAACTTAGCAGAAATTTGTACGAAGATGGTGTCACCACCCCAATCTTCAGGAACCAAGCCGTATTCAGTTAATTGTTCAGTTACGTGGTCAGGATTTGCTCCTGGCTTATCAATTTTATTAACTGCAACAATAATTGGAGTCTTAGCTGCTTTAGCGTGATTAATAGCTTCAATTGTTTGTGGCATAACACCATCGTCCGCTGCTACAACCAGAACAGTAATATCAGTAATGTTTGCACCGCGCGCCCGCATTTCAGAGAATGCTGCGTGTCCTGGAGTATCCAAGAAAGTAATTAGTTGATCATTGTAGCGTACTTGGTAAGCACCAATTGCCTGAGTAATTCCACCGGCTTCATGTTCTGTAACATGAGAGTGACGAATCTTATCCAACAAGGTTGTCTTACCATGATCAACGTGTCCCATTACAGTAACAACTGGTGGTCGTGGGACCATGTGTTCTTGATTCTTTTGTTCATCATCAAAGAACTTATCAAGATCTGCAATGTCTTCTTGAACCTTTTCTTTTGCGTCAATTCCATAATCAGCAGCCAATAGCTCAATGGTATCCTTGTCCAAGGACTGGTTTTGATTAACCATAACCCCTAACATGAATAGCTTTTTAACAATTTCAGCTGCAGAACGGTGCAAAATCTTGGCCAAGTCTTGTGCATTCATGCCTTCAGTGTATTCAAGCACGTCTGGGAGTGGACGATCCTTACGCTGAGTTGGTTGTTTTGAGGTCACTTGTTTCATACGTTGATTATTACGGTTCTTCTTATTCCGTTTCTTATTCTTCTTGTTGTTTTTGTTGCCAAACCAATGAGCACGATTTTGATTATTGTTCCCATTGTTTTGCTTATTACTGTGCTTTTCGTTTCTATTATCATCATTCTTGGAATGACGATTCTTTACTTCTTCGTGGTGGGAATTTTGGTTGTTTTCATGATTACGCACCACTTGTTTTTTGCCGTTATTGTTATGCTCTGATGACTTCTGCTTTTTTGATTGTGCAGTTTGTTGGTTATCAGAATGTTTCTTAGATTTGTTATCATCAGAAACTTTTTTATTGTTTTTCGGTGTTGCAGCTGTATTGTTGTTAGCTGCTGCCCGTAACTGTGAAGCTTGTTCTGGGGTCACCGAGGACATGTGGCTCTTGATACTCATTCCTTGTTCATTTGCCAATTTAACAAGTTGTTTGCTTGGCATTTTGAGCTCTTTAGCTAATTCATAAATTCGTTCCTTGGCCATATGCTCACTCTCCTTAATTGATTTTTTCTGTTAATGCTTTAAATTTCTTTGCAAAACCACTTTGAATAATTGCAGCAACTGATCTAGATTGACCGATCGCGTTACTAATTTCCTGACGACTGAGAACTATGCTGTTGTCGACTTGATAATATTTACATTTATCAGTGAACTTCTTGATAGTTGGTTGACTAGCATCGTTAGCAATAAATACAAATTGCGCACTCTGATTGCGAATGGCTTTTAGTACTAAATTCTCACCCGTCACTAATTGTCCAGCCCGTTGAGTCAAACCTAATAGTTGAATAATAGCTTTTTTATTCATTGCCAAATAGTTTTTGTCGTGCTTGCTCGTGGTCTGCATACTTGATCAATTCATCGTAAAAACTATCATCAAGAGTAACATCAAACACCTTGTCAAAAGTGCGTGTTTTTTTAGCCTTTTCAGCGATTTTAACATCTACGGCCACGTATGCCCCACGCCCTGGCTTCTTACCAGTTGGATCAAGTGAAACTTCGTTTTCCTTGTTTCTCACAACTCGAATGAGTTGACGTTTAGGCATCATCTCACCAGTGACAATATCTTTACGCATCGGTATTTTTCTCTTTTTCATCTTTTTCACCCCGCTGCAAATTAATCTTCGTCTTCTTCTACATCATCAGAATCAAAACTATCGTCGTCCGCTTCGGACAATGGTTTAATATCAATCTTGTAACCAGTTAGTTGAGCTGCTAAACGCACATTTTGTCCCCGCTTACCAATAGCTAAAGATAATTGGTCATCTGGGACAACTACTGTACATCCGCGGTGAACTCGTGGTTCATTTTCATCATCATTTGATTGATTAGCTTCAACCTCGCCATTATTAGCATCAAAAATAACTGCCTTAACTTCTGCTGGGTTGAGGGCATTGCGAATGAAGTCTTCTGGTTCTTCTTCATACTTAACAATGTCAATGTTTTCACCACCAAGTTGGTTAACAATTGTTTGTACACGTGAACCACGTGGGCCAACACACGTTCCAACTGGATCAACATTGCTATCCCGTGAGAAGACTGCAACCTTTGCCCGGTCACCTGCTTCACGAACGATACCCTTGATTTCAACAATTCCTTGACTAATTTCTGGAACTTCTTTTTCAAAAAGACGCTTCAAAAGGTCTGGTGCTGTCCGACTAACAAAGACTTGTGGTCCCTTAGTATCTTTCAATACTCTGGTAACGTAAACTTGGACGTGATCATGAGTCCGATAATGTTCGTTTGGCATTTGATCATGCTTGTTCATCGCTGCCTCTACTCCACCATTGAGGTTAATGTAAATGTAGCGATTATCTTCACGTGCTACTTCACCATCTACTAAGTCGTCTTTAAGACGATTGTACTTTTCATATACAATCCGTCTTTCTTCTTCTCGCAACTGTTGAAGTACAACATTTTTAGCAGTTTGAGCAGCAATTCGGCCAAAGTCTTTAGGTGTGACTTCTTCCTTAAAGTCATCACCAATTTCATAACCATGACTCACATGCATTGCATCACGTAAACTAATTTGTTCAATTGGATTAGTAACTTCATCTACTACCTTTTTAGTAGCAAAAACCTTAAAGTCACCAGTATTTTCATCAATTTTAACTTCTACATTAGCATTGTTATCATCATAATTCTTTTGATAGGCATTAGCCAATGCATCAGTTAAGGCGTTAATAATAACGTCCTTTTTAATTCCTTTTTCTTTTTCTAGTACATCCATTGCACCAAGCAATTCAGCTTTTTGTTTCTTTGTGCTCATGATCTAGTTTTCTCCTTCTTAAATTTTCACAGCTAGTCGTGCTTTAGCAATCAATTTACGTTGAACAGTTAATTCTTTATGACGTGTTTTATCAAGATAATCAATCGTCAATTCATCCGGTGTAACCTGCTTTAAGTCACCTTCGTAAACCTTTTTTCCGTCAATAGATTGATAAAGTGAGATATGAACATATTCGCCAACAGCTTTTTGATAATCTTCTTCTGTCTTTAGCGGCCGTTCAGCACCAGGTGATGAAACTTCCAAAAAGTATGCTTGGGGAATAGGATCGGGATCACAGTTATCTAATGCTTCACTTAATTGATCACTTACGTTCACACAATCTTCTAAAGTGATTCCACCCTGTTTATCAATGTAAACACGTAAGTACCAGCTATGCCCCTCTTTTACAAACTCAGTATCAAACAAATAGAAATTGTGTTCATCCAAAATTGGCTGAACCAAATCATTTACTGTTTGAATAACGTCTTTAGTGCTCAAATTGTCACCTCCAATTAATTGCAATAAAAAGAGCGAGCATCTCTGCTCACCCCTCTCCGAAGTCATTTACCATATCTAATCATATCATTAACACTGATAAAACACAAGTTTTACAGCTGATCAAACAAACTCAGCTGGTTTTGATCAGGTAACCCATCGAGAACCCCATTATCTGTCATAAAGTTAATAATCGTTTGCGAAACTTTACCACGTTCAGCAAGATCCTCTTTAGATAAGAATGGCTTTTCTTCACGAGCCGCTACAATTTGCTTAGCGACATTAATTCCTAATCCTGGAATTGCCCTAAATGGTGCAATCAAAGTATCACCATCAATTAACCAATCTGAAGCATCTGACCTTTCCAGATCGACCATCTTAAACTTAAAGCCACGTTCTAGCATTTCATTAGCTAATTCGAGGATTGTTAATAAACTCTTTTCCTTTGCTGAAGCATCATTTCCCTTATCGTTGATTTCTTTCATGGCAGCTTTGACTGCATTTTTGCCGTGTGCCATTGCCACAACATCAAAATCATCTGCCCGTACAGAGAAGAATGCACAATAATAGGTTAATGGGAAATAGACTTTAAAGTACGCAATCCGTAAAGCCATCAAAACATAAGCAGCCGCGTGTGCTCGTGGGAACATGTACTTAATCTTTAAGCATGAATCAATATACCATTGTGGAACATTGGCCTCATGCATTTTGACCTGCCATTCGTCCGGAATTCCACGACCATGTCGAACCGATTCCATGACTTGGAATGAAGTTTCAGAATCTAATCCGTAGTGAATAAGGTCGGTCATGATGTTATCACGACATCCAATAACGTTCGCAATCGTTGCTACACCGTTCTTAATCAGTTCCTGAGCGTTATCCAACCATACACCAGTCCCATGAGATAATCCTGAAATTTGTAATAATTGAGAATAATTCTTGGGATGAGTATCCTCTAACATGCCACGAACAAAGCGCGTCCCGAATTCTGGAAGTCCGAGGGTCCCGGTCTTTGAATTTATTTGCTCTTCTGTTACTCCTAAGGCTTCAGGACTCGAGAACAGGCTCATAACTCCCGAGTCATCCATTGGGATGGTTTTTGGGTTGATTCCGGATAAATCTTGTAAAGCACGAATCATCGTTGGATCATCATGACCCAGAATATCCATCTTTAAGATATTGTCATGAATTGAATGGAAATCGAAGTGCGTTGTTTCCCAAGCCGCTTGCTGGTCATCAGCCGGGTACTGGACTGGCGTGAAATCATAGATGTCCATATCATCTGGAACAATGATGATCCCTGCAGGGTGCTGACCAGTCGTTCTTTTTACACCAGTTGCTCCCTTAGCCAGGCGATCTTCCTCGGCACCACGGAACTGTTGATCCGTATCTCTTTCGTACGCTTTAACATAGCCGTAAGCAGTTTTATCAGCTACAGTACCAATTGTTCCGGCACGAAATACGTTTTTCTCACCAAATAATACCTTCATATAATTATGTGCAATTGGCTGATAGTCACCAGAGAAGTTTAAGTCAATATCTGGGACCTTATTCCCTTTAAATCCTAAGAATGTTTGGAATGGAATATCATGACCGTCTTTGATCATTAATGTTCCACACTTAGGACATTTTTTATCTGGCAAATCATAACCGGAACTATACTCACCCTTGGTATAGAAGTGATTATACTGACACTTTGGACACCGATAATGCGGCGGTAGTGGATTAACCTCAGTAATACCAGAAAGAGTTGCTACCACACTAGACCCAACTGAACCCCGGGAACCAACCAAGTATCCGTCCTTGTTGGACTTTGCTACCAAGCGTTGAGCAATTAGGTAAATTACTGAGAACCCATTTTTTACAATACTATCTAATTCTAACTTAACCCGATCATAAACAAGCTTAGGTAATGGATCACCATACCATTTTTTAGCAGTAGCCCACGTACGATCCTGGATTTCTTGTTCTGCACCTTTCATATGCGGTGTATAAAGTTTATCTTCCACCGGACTAATATCTTCATCGATTTCATCTGCAATTTGATGGGTATTAGTTACAACAATTTCGTGAGCTTCCTCAGATGGCAAAAAGTCAAATAATTCTAGCATCTCATCTGTAGTTCTAAAGTGAACGTCAGGACGCTTAGTCTTGTTGAGTGGATTAGCACCACCCTGAGAGTTAATTAAGATTTTACGATAAATCGCATCCTCAGGATTTGAGTAATGAACATCACCAGTAGCCACTACTGGTTTATGCAACTCTTTACCAACTTTAATCATATTCTTAATGATCGATTCAAGGTGTTGGTCACTTGAAATTACTTTTTGTTCCAACAGTGGTGCATAGTTTGGCTTCGGCTGAACTTCCAAATAATCATAAAATTCAGCTTTTTCCTTAGCTTCCGCATAACCTTTCTGCATCATTGCAGTAAACACTTCACCACTGGAGCACGCTGAACCTACTAGTAATCCCTCACGATAACGCTCCAGGACACTTCGCGGAATTCTTGGTACTCGATAGAAATACTTAACGTTAGCCTGTGAGACTAATTTGTACATATTCTTCAAGCCAGCCTGATTTTTGGCCAATAATGTAACATGAAATGGTCGTGCGTGACGGTAAGAACCATTATCAGTCATGTGCTTGTTCAAATCATCCACATATACGATCTTGTACCGCTTTTCTGCATCTTTCAAGAATATATGTAACAGGTGACCCGTGGCTTCAGCATCGTAGTTTGCACGGTGGTGGTGCTCCAACGATACTTTAAATTTTTTACTTAAAGTGTTTAATCGATAACCCCGCATATTAGGATAAAGAAAACGAGCCAAAGGCAATGTGTCAATCACTGGTTGAGTGATTTCCGGCATATTATGACGACGGTAGCCGGTATTCATAAATCCCATATCGAAGGACACATTGTGCCCAGCGATTATTGAACCCTTACAGAAGTCCTGAAACATTTGGAAAACTTCTTCTTCAGTCTTTGATCCTTGAACCATATCGTCAGTGATGCTCGTTAACTCTGTCGTTTGTTCTGATAAAGGAAAACCAGGGTCAATAAATTCATCAAAACGGTCTAGTACTTTACCATCTTTCATTTTGGTTGCCGACAACTCAATAACTTTATCATAAATCGCAGAAAGTCCAGTTGTTTCCACGTCAAAAATGACATACGTGCTGTTAAGGAGATGATCATGGTTTTCGTTGTAAACTAATGGAATTCCATCATCGACAACGTTTGCTTCCACTCCATAGAGCATTTTAATGTTGTACTTCTTATTTTTACCATCGTAAGCAGCTTTATACGCCTCAGGGAATCCCTGTACACCTGCATGATCAGTGATTGCGATGGCAGGTTGTCCCCACTTAATAGCCTGCTTAACATAATCAGAAATTGAATTTGTAGCATCCATAGTTGACATATTAGTATGCAAATGTAATTCAATTCGTTTATCATCATTTGCCGCTTTATCTTGCCGACTAGGATGCGAAACAACATTGATGTCAAAGGCATTTAAAGTCAAATCCCGCATAAAGCTATCTTCTTGGACGGAGCCACGAACCTTAATCCACTGCCCCTCATTAATTGCACCAAATTGAGCTTCATCCTTTTTGCCACGTGAAAATTTCTTTACTGCAAATGATGACGTATAGTCAGTAATCTCTAAGATCATTAACTGCCGTCCTGAACGCAATTCCTTAACTTCTTTAGAAAATACGTATCCCTCGACAATGACATTCCGCTCTTCTTCAGTAATCTCGGCCATTTGCATAACTTCAGCTGCTGGGTTGATTTCCTTACCAATTTGTGCAGGCCCATCAACCTGAAGTTGTCGTTCTTCATTTTGTTGGCGTTTAGCTTGGTCAGTCTTAATTTTCGCTAGTGCTTTTTTTACTAGTGCAGCATCAGCTTCTTGTTGCTTTTCTTTTAACTCCTTCACCATTTCTTGCGATGCAGTCTGGTCTACAATTGCATGGATACGAAATGGCGCAAAACCAGCTTGTTGATAGGCCTGTTCGATTTTACCCAAGAATTTATTAGCAACAAATTCTTTTACTTGTTCATTTTCTAATGCTAATTCAATTCGACCATTATTTTCTTCGGGGATAGTCTGTTCTGCAATTTCAAACCCCATTCCGCGACTACCGACTTCTCGTTGAGCCAAGAATCTCCAATAATCACTAATTTTTTGAGGATCATTTTCATTATCTGAAGTACGGATGATAAGTTTTACCTTCGCATTTGCTAAGTTATGAAAACTCATCTGCAAACTATTGCTTAGTCCCCGATAAACATCAGCAGGTAATACGTGACTAAAGTGTAAATGGATTTCCCAAATTCGCGATTTCTTATGGACGATCACATTTTCGACACTTCCGTTACTAAGTGAGGGGTCTTGGTAGTTAATTTGTTCCAGTAATTTATTCAACTTTGCTTCTGCATTAAGAGCCACTGAACTTCCTCCTCAAATTAAAAATGCGGTTAATCTAGATTATTATCCGTTAACCACATTTTAAAATCAACTTACTATTTACCTATTTATTAGTCATCTTGGTTAGCCAATTGCTTAAGTAAAATTTGTACAGTGTTATTTACTTCTTCAGCTTTAACCTCAACTGTTTCACCAGTCTTGCGAATCTTAATTTCAACAATTCCTTCGCTCGCTTTTTTACCAACGGTTACTCTTAATGGAATACCAATCAAATCTGAGTCAGCAAATTTAACACCAGCACGTTCTTTCCGATCATCAATCAATACATCCAGTCCTGAGTCCTCAAGATCTTTGGTAATCTGTTCGGCCATCTCTAATTGATCCTTTTTCTTAGCATTTACCGGAATAACATGAACATCAAATGGTGCAATGCTGTCTGGCCATACTAATCCATATTCATCAGCATTTTGCTCCGCTACCGCTGATAACAGACGACTAACACCGATACCGTAACAACCCATGATCATATCTACTAACCGACCATTTTCGTTCAATACCTGAGCACCCATCTTTTCAGAGTACCCAGTACCAAGTTTAAAGATGTGACCAATTTCAATTCCGTTAGTAAATTTAATTGGGTTACCATCAGGAGCAATTTCGCCCTCTTCAACTGTACGGAAATCGCCAAATTCATCTACCCGGAAATCACGGTCGATATTAGCATTAACGTAATGGTGTCCATCATCGTTAGCACCACACGCCATGTTAACCAAAACTTTGACATAATTATCAGCAAGAATTTTGACATCTTCACCTACGCCTACTGGGCCAAGTGAACCTGGATGTGCACCAAGGTATTTTTGAGCTTGTTCTTCAGTTGCTAATTCCAAGTCTTCACAATCAACAGCATTAGCAACCTTCGTTTCATTAACGGTATCATTACCACGCATCAAGACCATGACAGGTTGATAATCGTCTTCACCCATTTTGGCCATAAAGAACATCGCTTTCAAGATTTGGTTTGCATCAATGCCTAAACTTTCTGCAGCTTCATCAACCGTATGAGCTCCTGGGGTTGGCTTCTTCACTAATTCAGCCGGTTCATCAGTTTGCTGAACACCGGTAAATTTAGAAGTAGCCTTTTCCAAGTTGGCAGCATAATCACCATCAGTGTAAACGATGACATCTTCACCAACTTCAGCAGGTGCTGAAAATTCTTGAGAGTTATCCCCACCAATAGTACCAGAATCAGCCAAGATCACCTTATAGTCCAAACCAATTCGATCAAAAATATTGCGGTATGCTTTTGCTTGATCATTGTAAGCTGCATCTAAACCTGCTTGGTCCGCAGAAAAAGAATAGGCGTCAAACATTTCAAATTCTTTGCTCCGTAAAACACCATACCGAGGACGTGCTTCATCACGGAACTTATCTTGTAGTTGGTAAACTACTAATGGTAGTTTCTTATATGATTTGATACTATCTCTTAAGACTTCAGTGAATGATTCTTCATGAGTTGGTCCTAAAACATATTCACGATCATTCCGTCCACTAAATTTAAATAGATTATCACCATATGCCTCGTAACGACCTGTTTGTTTCCAAATATCAGCTGGTAACATTACAGGCATCATCATTTCTACAGCATCAATCTTATCCATTTCTTCACGGATAATCTTTTCAATTTTACGAATAACACGATAGCCCATTGGTAAGTATGACCAAACCCCAGAAGAAATTTGATAGATATAACCAGCACGAGCCATCATCTTATGACTTAAAGCTTCCGCATCACTTGGTGCTTCCTTACTTGTTGGGATTAAAATTTTTGATTGCTTCATCGTTAAAAATTACTCCTTTTACCTAATAAAATATCGTTGAATATCATTCCACGTAACCAGGATCATTAAAAGTAGCAGAAAGGCAAATCCAACCAAAGTTACAATGCCCTCCGCCTTTTCTGGAATTGGGCGTCTAATAATACCTTCGATAATATTTAACACTAATTTGCCACCGTCTAGCGCTGGGATTGGTAATAGATTAACAATTCCTAAGTTAATTGATAACATGGCTAAAAATGCTAGGACTCCATTAACACCTAAGGACGTTGCTTGAGAGGTCCCAGCGTAAATTGCAACAGGGCCACCAAGATCATTCAAACTAAATCCATGAGTAAACATATGTCCTAGAACGCTAAAAATTAATGTTCCCGACAATACGAATTGGTGCCAACCATATGACAAACGTGACTTAACATCTGTCCGTTGTTCTTCCATAATACCAATTTGCCCAACAGTTTGCTTGCCTCGTTTTACTTTACGTGGCACCATTTTAACCATTTTCTTTTTACCATCACGTTGATACTGAACAGTAATCTGCTTATCCGGTTGACTCGAAATGGCACTAGTCATTTCCTGCCAATTTTTAGTTTGATGTCCATTTACTCTAGTAATTCGATCACCACTTTGCAACCCTGCTTTAGCAGCAACAGATGAAGTTTGAACACGACCAATTTCATTACTATTGGTAGGAATACCCGGCAAGGTAAAACCTAAGATCACAAATACCACCAACGCCAAAATAAAATTATTCATTGGCCCAGCAAAATTAGTCATCATCCGGTGTGGTAAACTAGCAGATTTAATTTGAACATCGCGAGGAGCTATTCTCACCTCGGTACCATCCCGTTCAATAACATTAGCATCATGGTTAACATTGAAAGTTTCAACTTTACTTTCATCACCATTGACGTATCCAGAAATCCATAATTCATCTACTAAATCTTTATCAACAATTTGAAGTGGCAGGCCTTGGAACAAAGTAGTCTTATTACTGGCATTAATAGTTACTACTTCATTTTGATTATTCATCTGTAAAGTTACCGGCGTCCCTGGACGAAGAGTCTCATCATCATCTTCATCCCCACCAGCTAAACGCACATAACCGCCCAAGGGCAACAAACGAATCGTATACGTAGTTCCATTCCGATGATTCCACCATATCTTTGGACCCATTCCAATTGAAAACTCACGTACTAATATACCAGCTCGTTTGGCAAAATAATAATGGCCAAATTCATGTACTAAAACCAAAATCCCAAAGACAATTATGAAAGTTATGATTGTGATTAACAAATAATCACCCCACTAAATAATCCCTAATAAGTATAATGCTGGCATAACCATTAACATACTGTCAAAACGGTCCAAAATTCCACCATGTCCTGGCAAAATTTTACCAGAATCTTTAACACCATAATACCGTTTCAGAGCTGATTCAATTAAATCACCAAACTGGCCAAAAATAGATAAGACAAATGTTGCTAGTACCATCAAGGCATAATTATCATACCCAACATGGAAGAATACTAAATAAATTGCCAGCACGATTGTTGCAAAGAGTGTTCCTAATACAGAACCCTCGATCGTTTTATGGGGACTAACTTTTGGCGCTAATTTATGCTTACCAAATTGACGTCCAAAAATGTAAGCTCCACTATCAGTTAACCAAACAATTAGCATTCCATACAATAACGTTGTGAAACTAACAGCACGAGCTTGAACAAATGCGTTAAATCCCATCCCAATATAAAGCATTCCTAATACTAATACACCTGCATCATCAAAACTAAAGCGGCCCTTATGAACCACAGTGTGTAAAAGAATCAAAATTACAATTACATAAAAAGTAGTCAAGCGATTAAAGTGACTGGGCAACCAACTCAACCAACTTTTAGGCATGGTAATAATTAAAACACCAATATATGACATGATTGCTGCAAAAGAAGTTAAAAACATCTTTTTCATAATCAAAATTTCACTCATCGCAACAATCCCTAAAACAATTGCAGCTAATTGAAGTGGCAAATGACCAATCAGTATTAAAGGAATAAAGATTGCCAAACCAACAATCGCAGTAATAACTCTTGTTTTCAAAATTAACACCTATCTTTACTTGTTTTTTAATCCGCCAAAGCGTCGATGACGATGTTGAAAAATACTAATAGCTTTTTTCAATGATTCACCATCAAAATCCGGCCAATGTTCATCCATAAATACAAATTCACTATATGCGACTTGCCAAAGCATAAAATTGCTTAGCCTTTGTTCACCACTTGTTCGAATTAATAGTTCGGGATCACTATATGGTGCAAGCTTAGCACTCATCATATGTTGATCAAGGGTGTCCTCCGTAATCTCATCAGGATTTAATTGACCAGTTGAAATTTCCTTTGCAATTTCTTGAGTTGCACGTTTAATTTCATCACGGCCACCATAATTAAGCGCGAAGTTTAAAATCATTCCCGTACAATCCGCCGTATCTTGAATTGCATCCTGGACAGCAACCTGCGTCTTAGCAGGAAGTTTTGATATATCTCCCATAACAGATACTTTAACATTATGTTTTACCAGATCAGGTACAAACTTATTGAAAAAGCGAATGGGAAGATCCATTAGAAAGTTAACTTCTTGTGCTGGTCTTTTCCAATTTTCTGTTGAAAATGCGTATAAAGATAAAACTTTAACTCCAAGGTCACTAGCTGCAATGGTTACTTTTTTTACCGTTTCCATTCCCTGTTGGTGACCTGCTACTCTTGGTAAATGTCGTGCTTGAGCCCAACGACCGTTTCCGTCCATAATAATTGCAATATGGTGTGGAATTTTTTCCATATTTATCTGGAATTGTGGCTTTTCAGCTGTTTTATTTTGAGAAAACAAAATCGTCCTCCACTAAATTAATTTTTACAATACTTTTTTCATTTTAACAGAAATAGGCTTAATTCTCTACTTTTGTCTCTACAAAATCACCGTCTCCAATTGACATACAAAAAACTCTCAATGTCAGTACTACATTGAGAGTTAAAAAATGAGGTTCTACACTATTCGGTACTGATGAGTTTTCATCAGTGCCGTTTTTGTATATGATGACAATAAAAAAGGACAATTACCCCAAAAAATACACACACGGTAATTGCCCT